>CBFDDG010000085.1:0-12633 GCA_965603505.1 uncultured Phycisphaerae bacterium
GCCATCGCGTCGATGACGCCGATTGTCGATGGGGCGTTCGCACAGGCCATGGAGATGATCTACCACTGCACCGGGTCGTGCATCGTCAGCGGCATCGGCAAGGCAGGCATCATCGGGCGGAAGATCAGCGCCACCCTGGCCTCCACCGGCACGCCGAGCCACTTCCTCCATCCGGCCGAGGCCGTCCACGGCGATCTCGGCCGCCTCCGCAGGACCGATATCGTGATGGTCCTGAGCTACGGCGGCGAGACCGATGAAATCATCCGACTCATCAATTTAGTCAAGGAGCTCCAGATCCGACTGATCTCGATCACCGGAGACCGGGATTCGACGCTCAGCCGGCACAGCGACGTCGTCCTGTGCATGGGCCAGGTGAGCGAGGTCTGTCCGCTGGGCGTGGCGCCGAGCGTTTCGACGACCTGTATGCTCGCCGTCGGCGATGCGCTTGCGCTGACCGTCATGAAGGCGCGTCACTTCAGCGTGGAGGATTACGTGCGCTTCCACCCGGGTGGCTCGCTCGGGGCGAAGCTGATGACGGTCGAGCAATCGATGATGTTTCGGCCGGGCGAGAAGCTTCCGATTGCCGAGAAGGATGATACCATCCGCCGGATGCTCGATAGGACGCACGATGTGAAGCGTCACGGGGCAGTCATGATCGTCGGCGCAGAAGGTCGATTGGCGGGGATCATCACCGACGCCGATCTCCGCAGGCTTGTGAGCTGCGAGGGTCCGGCCGCCCTGGACCGCAAGGCCAGCGACGTCATGACGGCCGGTTGCAAGAGGATCCGAGTCGATGCATTGGCCGCGGAAGCCACGGCCATCTTCCACAAGTATCGTATCGACGAGCTGCCCGTTGTGGACGCAGATGACCGGCCCGTCGGCATGATCGACGTGCAGGACATCGTAACGATCAAGGTTGTCGGATAGCTATGGCTCAGAAACGGCAGACGGATCTTGGGGCCATCGAGCTGCTCGTGCTCGACGTTGACGGCGTGCTGACGGACGGCCGGATCATCATTCATCCCGACGGCGGCGAGAGCAAGTGTTTCCATATCCTCGACGGGCATGGCATCCGGATGTGGCAGCGGGCGGGGCTCAAGGTGGCGCTGCTTAGCGGGCGTCTTTCGCAGGCGACCGCGCGCCGGGCCGAAGAGCTCCAGATTTCGTATGTGATGCAGGATTGTCACTTCAAGCTGCCCGCGTTGAAACAGCTTCTGAAAGATCTCCGGGTGCCTCCGGAAAAGGCCGCGTACGTCGGCGACGACCTGATGGATCTGCCGGCCGTTCGACACGTAGGCTTCGGAGTGGCCGTTGCGAGTGCGGTTGATGAGCTCAAGGAGCAGGCGGATTATGTGACGACGCGTCCGGGCGGGCAGGGGGCGGCGCGTGAGGTGATCGAACACATCCTGAAGAACTCCGGCCGATGGCAGGGCCTGATGGAGCGCTACCTGACGTAGCGATGCTGGATATCGGTGATGGGCCAGAGAGTGCGTCAATTCGTTGTGGGACTGCTCGTTCTGGGTGTGCTGGTGGGTGTCTACTGGCTCTATACCCGGTTCGGCAGCCCGCGGACCGGCGCGACCGAGGTTGCGCAAGTGCTTCCGGAACCTTTGGCGGATGCCGGCGACGGCGAAAGTGAAATTGGCACGATTGCCGGCGTGGGCGTGCGCCGCGTGCAGCGCACTCGGTTTGCTCACCGGAACGAATTCAACGAGGTGGACCGGGAGTTCGGCTTCGAGGAGCTGCTGCACGAGGAGGGCGATCAGTGGGAAATCACCGACCCGTACATGGATTTGTACTTCCCCAAGTTTCGCTGCCGCGTGACGGCGGATCGGGGAAAGGTCCAGGTCGAGACCGCGTTCGGCCAGCCGATGGCGAACGATGCCCTGTTCTCCGGCAACGTCGTCATCCACATCCTCCCCTCCGAGCTGAACGATCCCTGGGAATGTTTCATTCACCTCGACGACGTCGGGTTCGTCGCGGAGAAGTCGCTGTTTTCGTCCGCCGGGTCCGTACGATTCCTCTCCCGCAGCGCGCAGCTCACGGGCCGGGGCATGGAGCTGTTGTACGACGAGCCCCACAGCCGGCTCGAGTTGTTTCGCATCTTTGACCTCGACACGCTACGGCTGAGAAGCAGCGAGGTCGGCTCGGTGACCGATGTCGCAGCGCAGCCGGGCCCCGCAGAAGCGGCCTTACCTGCGGCCCCCGACACGACGCCGGGGAGGCTGGACCCTAACGGTTTGCCGACGGACCATTACCAGTGCATCTTCCGCGAGAACGTTACGATCCAGGCACCCGACCGCATCGTCAGGGCAAGGGACCTGCTCTCGATCAACAACATTCGCTGGCCTGGGTCGGCGGATTCCAACCGTCCGGCGGCGCAGGGCTCCGGGGTTAACGGACGCAAGCCGATCCCGCCGGCGCGTCCGAAGGCGATGGACACCACCGCCTCGCTGCATCCGGCGATTAGTGCACTGCCGGAGGACCTCTTCGATATCGTCGTCACATGTGACGGCGGCTTTTCCGTCACGCCCATGGGAACGGCCGGCGAGTCCGCCGAGCCCTCCGACGTGAATTCGCCCGCAGAGCCATCGGTCGCGGCATCCGAGCCGGACGGTGCGGCCGACCGTCAGCGTGCGACGGCCCAACGCATCGACTTCGATGCCCCCACGAGGAATACGACCTTCGTCGGCCCCGTGGAGATGGCGTTCTTGATTGACCCGAACCGCCTGGTCGGCGGGGAGGCCGGCGGCGAGCCCATGCCCATGACCGTCATAGCCCAGGAGGCGGTCCACTTCCTGGCCGCGACCAATCAGATCGTGCTGGAAGGCGATCCCACGGTGGTTCTGCAGAAATCCGAACCGAACTTCAACGAGGTGTACACACTCCGGGCCCCGCGCCTGACGTTGGATCTTGTCTCCGACGCAAATGCCGCGAACGAACTCGGCGTTGGCATTGGCGGGCTCGTGGCCGACGGGGGCCCCGTCCTTCTTCGGGTCGAGCGCAAAGACGGGGAGAATCTCCTCGGCTGGACCCGGCTGAAGGCCTCGAAGCTACAGTACAGTGCGGATGCGGAAGAGTTCACCGCGTTCGGCCCCGGCGATCTCTGGATGTACAACGCCGAGGCGACGAAGATCGAGGGCGACCCGAACGCGTTCAGCCTCGGCCAGCCGTGCTACGTCCGCCTGAGCAACTTTGACGTATTACGATATTCAGCATCGGGGAGCCGGATCATCGCCGAGGACGATGCACAGCAACTCGTGCTTGATTACGCTCCTCTCATCGACGGCCAGTACGGTCGGCACGCCTGGGCGGTTGCCGGCCATGTCGAGGCATCTTTGTTGGAGACTGCGGGCGGCCGCATGGAGCTGGTCTCGCTCACGGCCTCGAAGGGCATTGAGTATGAAGACGAGACCTACGACTTCGTCGGCTCCGTGCTTGTCTACGATCGCGCGGAGAACCTGATCACGGTCCGGGGCGATGACCTGCTGCCGTGCTACCTCAACGGCTTCCTCGTCGACGAGATCGAGATGGACGTCACGACGGGGCGGGTCAAAACCGGCGCCTCCACCCCCAGCATCCTTCAGGTACAACCATAGCGGATCGCCGCGCGCATTCCACCACGCCTGAGCATGGAGCACAGATTTCCCACACGGACAGTTTGCCACGAAGGGTCCGGTCGGGCCTCGCGTCTTCAATCTTCGGCCACCGCGAGAATCACCTATCGCCCTAATGACGGGCGTTACTCAATCATGCACAGCGCTACCGTCTCCTGGTCCTTGATGAAGAGGCGATTGCCCGCGATCACGGGATGCGCGTAGGTCGGCGTATCGGCGACCTTGACCTTCGCCAGCTCTTCGTATTGCTTGTCGTTGGGCTTGAAGACGAGCAGCTCGGAGTTGCTGGGCAGTGCCAGCAGACAGGAGCCGGCGTCGAGGAGGGCCGTAAAGCCACCGCGATCTCGCTGCGTGTCGTCCATCCAGGCGGTTTGGCCGGTCTGGGCGTTCAGGCAGAAGAGGTTGCCTCTGTTGGACACGCCGAAGAGCAGGCCGCGTTCGAGGACCGGCGTATTGAACTGCGGAGCGACTTCCGGGTTGCTCCACAGTTCTTTGACGGCAAAGCCGTCCCCCTGCTTCTCGATCTTCACGGCGTACGTGCCTCTGCCCGCGCCCGTGTAAATCACCGTTTGTCCATCGACGATCGGAGTGGCGGCATTGTAGGCCCGCCTCGCGGGCGCGAAGGGCAGTTGCCACAGGAGCTTTCCATCGGCCGCGGCGACGCCAACGACGCTCTTTTCGGTCAGTGTCACGATTTGCTTCGTGCCATCCACCGTCAGCAGGGCGGGTGAGGCATACGCCGGCCCTTCGCCGGCCCAGCGCCACTTCTCATCGCCGCCAGCCAGGTCGTACGCGAGGATCGCCCCGTTGTCTTGGCCCCCGAGCTGCGCGACGGCCATTCCATCGAGGATGATGGGTGAGCAGGACGTGAAGAACCGGGGTACGACCTTGGGGAACGGGTCCTTGCGCCACACGAGCTTGCCCGTGCCGGCGTCCAGACAGGAGAGGACCCCGCCCACGCCCAGGGTCACGACCTTTCCATCGGCCACGGCGGGAGAGCTTCTGGGCCCCGGGTGACGGGAGGCGGCGCCCGTCACTGCCTGCGCCGCATACTGATTGCGCCAAATCTCTTTGCCCGTCCCTGCATTGAGGCACAGGGTCACCTCGTCGTCGCCTTGCCGCGCGAAGACGTAGAGCCTGTCGCCCACGAGGGCAGGTGTGGCGCAGCCCGTGCCCACGGTAATCTTCCACTTCTGTGCTAACTCCTGGGGCCACTTCTGCGGTGCGGTGAACCCGCTGACCTTGCCGTCGCGACCCGGTCCTCGCCATTGCGGCCAGTCTTGAGCGAGGACGCCGCCCGCCACGATCAGAAGCACGCAGCCGGCCATCACAACTCTGGATCGATTTGCGTCTCTCATGGTGACCTCCTATCATATTCCCGCTGGCGCCGCACCGGGCTGCCCACCACGGCAGCGACATCTTGCGGCGACTTGGCCGTATTCTAATCCCTCCCCCGTGGTTTTGCGATGCCTATCCCGAGTGCAACAAATTTCTCGACGCAAGGCGTAGCCACCATCGTGGTTGCCCGCAGGGGGGGATGGTCGACGGCCATCGTCGCAGCAGGGCTCAGGAGCAGAGCTGTCGGAGGTCCTCCAGCGTCAATTCGTCGAGCCGGGTGACGACCTTATCGGCCAGCTTGAGCTGGTCGGCGTCGTAGGTGTTCGTCACGGCGATGGTCCGCATGCCGGCGGCCTCGGCGGCCTTCAGGCCCCAGTGCGAATCCTCGATGACGACGCAACTCTCGGGCGCGATGGGCTCGTCCCACAAGTCGATCAGCTTCCGCAAGGCCAGAAGGAAACCCTGCGGGTCGGGCTTGCCGCGCTCGACTTCCTCGGCCGAGACGATCACCTCGAAGTAATCCCGCAATCGGGCCTCCTCAAGGATCAGCTCAATCTCGGCGAGCAGGGCCCCGGAGCAGATGGCGATCGGAACACCCGCACCAGAGAGTACGTCGAGGAACTCTCGCACGCCCTCGATGATCTTGCCTTCGGTTCGCGCCAGTTTCTCGAAGACGCGCGTCTTCTGCTGCACGAGGTTGGGGATCAGCGCCTCCGCAATCGTCAACCGGCCTTCGTCGATCAGCGTCTTGTAGCAGTCGGCATCGTTCAGGCCGAGGTAGTCCCTGTAGTACTGCTGCTTGGTCAGTTGAAGACCATGCTGCGCCAGGACCGCGTTGAAGGCGCGAAAGTGCAGGATCTCGGAATCCGTGATCACACCGTCGAAATCGAATATGACCGCTCGCAACATAGGCTCGCTCTTCGCGAAGCGACATAGGTCCCATCAGTCCCATGAGTCCTATGCGTCCTATTCTCTCCTACACTTCCGGCACCGGGCCGACCATGGCTTCGTAATCGCTGAACGTCGATTTGTCACCCTGACGGATCAGTTCGGTCAAGGCTTCGATCTTCGGGGCATTCTTCTCGATATATCGCCGGGCCACCATGAGCTTGCGCTGCTTCATCGGGACGATCCGGCCGTTTCGGGAAGCGCTGTTGCCGGCGACCGGGACGTCCATCTCGACCGTGGTGCTGGCCTGGCCGCAGAGCAGATAGCCGTTGATCAAGTCCATGGCAACATCGACCAGCGCCCGGCCGTAGAGGTCCATGTACTCGTTGCCCTGCGTTTTGGTGAACTCGATGGCTGCGTTCAACTGCTCCGTACCCTCGACCAGCTTTTGAAGCAGATCGCTCACCTGCGGGTCATACGTCAGGCCCGCGAGTACGGCCAGGTATTTCTCCGCCGTGCCGCTGCATACGCCGCGGACCGCCGCGACAATCTGCAACTGGCTCGTCCCCTCGTAGATCGTCGTGATCCGCGCGTCGCGGGCGTGCCGCTCGCAGGCGTAATCCCGCATGTAGCCGCTGCCGCCCAAGACCTGCATCGAATCATACGTGACGCGGTTGCACATCTCGGAGCAGTAATACTTGCTCATGGGCGTCAGCATGCCGGCGTAACGCTTGTAGACGCGGGCGTGGTTCTTGAGTTCCCTGGCCTCGTTCTTGTCCTCAGGGGGATTATTCTCCAGGCGATGGTTGTATCCGATGGCCAGGTCCACCATGCGGGAGGCCTCATAGAGCAGGGCGCGTCCGGCCTCGATGGTGATTTTCATGTCGATCAGCATATCGCGCACGGCCGGCAATCGCTCGATGGCGACGGAGAACTGCTTTCGGCTGGCCGCATAATCGCGAGCGATTCGATACGCCGCCTCGGCAATGCCGATCGACTGGCCCGCGATGCCGATCCGCGCGCCGTTCATCAGCGTCGCGACATAAGGGACCAGTCCACGCTGCCGCTCGCCGATCAGCTCGCACGGCGTATTGTCGAAGAAGATCTCGCAGGTGGGCGAGCCGTGAATACCGAGTTTGTCTTCGAGCCGGCGGATGTGGACCGTCGGGCCGGGCCCGCAGACGAGCAGGCTCAGGCCGAGTCCGCCGGTTCGATCCGGCTCGCTTCGCGCCAGCACGAGCAGAACGTCGCCGCACCCGTTGGTGATGAATCGCTTCACGCCGTGCAGGAACCATCTGCCCTCGTTGTCCTGAAAGGCCCGCAACTTCACCGCCTGGAGGTCCGAGCCGGCGTCCGGCTCCGTCAGCACCATGGCCCCGGTCACCTTCCCGGCGGCGAAGGCCGGCAGATACTTCTGCTTGATCTGGTCCGAGGCGAACGCATTGATCGTATCGGCGATGCCCTGCAGCCCGAAGATGTTCATCAACGAAGCGTCGGCGCGCGAGAGCATCTCGATGGCCATGGAATAAACGACGTTCGGAAAGTTCAGTCCACCGAACCGGTGCGGCAGGGTAAAGCCCATCACTTCCGCCTGGCCCAACTTTTCGATGGCCTCCTGAATTCCTTTGGGCCGCGTCACCGAACCGTCTTCCTCAAGTGCGTTGCCCTCGCGGTCCACGTCTTCGGCATGCGGGGCAATGACCTCCGCGCAGAGCTCGCCGATGGATTCCAGCACCATCTCATAATTGCGGACCGCCTCCTGCTCATCGGCCGGCGCGTAGTCAAACTCCCCTGCGAAGCGGAAGTCCTCTTCAAAAGCCCTCGCCAGTCGCGCCAGATCGATGTGCCGGAACAGAAACTGGATATCGTCGTTATCTCTGTAAAAGTTCCCCATGCCTTATTCCGTTATTGATTCTCTGCTTTTTCTATTTACTATCTTTGGTGCCCTGTCTTGAGGCCGACCCGTGGGCAATCGTAAATCACTTCAGCCCTTTCTCCTTGATCGTTTTGATCATCTTCGGCACGACTTCGTTCAGGTCGCCGAGAACCTTGTAATGAGCGATGCTGAAGATCGGTGCGTCGGGGTCGCTGTTGATGGCGACAATCTTCTGGCTCTGAGCCATGCCGGCTTGGTGTTGGATCGCGCCGCTGATCCCGACGGCAATATAGAGGCTCGGACGGACCGTGGTCCCGGTCTGGCCGACTTGGTGGTCGTGGTCGATAAAGCCGAGATCGACGGCCGCGCGGGTCGCCGCCGGAGCGGCGCCGAGGCAGTTGGCTAAGTCCCAGACCAGTTTGAAGTTCTCCTTGCTGCCGACGCCGGCGCCGCCCGCGACGATGAGCCGGGCCGCTTTGAGATCGACCTTCTTCGGCCGCTTGTGCTCCTGCAGGATCTCCAGCGGCAGATCTTCGTGCGCGGGCTTGACATGCTCGGTGACGATCTCGCCGCGGCGTTTCACGTTCGGCTGCGGCATGGGCATGACGCCCTCGCGGACCGTCGCCATTTGCGGCCAGCGGTCGTAGTTGATGATCGTCGCGATGATATTGCCGCCGAACGCCGGTCGGATCTGGAACAGCAGGTTCTCATGAACCTGCCCGGTCTTCAAGACCTTGTGGTCGCCAATCTGCAGGTCGGTGCAGTCGGCGGTGAGCCCCGCCTTGGCGGCGCTGGCCACTCGCGGTGCCAGGTCCCGGCCGGCCACCGTCGCGCCGTACAGCACGATCTGCGGCTTGTGCTTGTGGATCAGGTCGAGGATCACTTTGGCGTAGCTATTGGCTTGGTACGCCCCGAGGAAGGCGTGCTCGACCACGTAGACCTTGTCGGCCCCGTATTGGGTCAGCTTGGTGCACAACTCCCGGACGCCGTCGCCCAGGAGCACGGCCGCCAATTTCACCTTCAGCGTATCCGCCAGATGCCGGGCTTTGCTCATCAATTCCAGCGGTGTCTCCTCCAGCCTGCCGCCGTGCTGCTCCGCAAACACCCAAACCTCACCTTGTCTGCTCACATCAATCATGGAAGAATCCGAATTCGCAGTTGGAATTTCGCAGGGTGGCACGCGCCATCGACAGGCCGTGCACGTACTCCGTTGCCCTACGCGATAATCTTGTCCTGGATCAGTTCGTGGATCATCCCGGCAATGCCCTCATTCGTCGGCTCGATTTCCTTGGCTTCCTTGGCCGCCAGGACGACGCTCTGGATCCGATGCACCTTGGTGGGCGAGCCGCTTCGGCCGCACCAGGTCAGGTCGGCCTTGAGGTGGTCCAAGTCCCATTGCGCAATCAGCAGGCCCTTCTGCTCCAGGGCGTCCGCCTGTTGCTTCGCGAACTCGCGGATCGTGACCTCGTTGGCGCCGGGATGGGCGGTCTTGACCTGCTGTTCGATCTCCGCCCGAGTACAGGCGTTCTTGTACTTCATCATCCTCTTGGCCGCCGCGACGCGGGGCGCGTTGGCGTCGCCCGTGATAGTGAGCAGTACAGGCAGGCTCGCCCGGACCCGTTGCCAGCCATTGCCTATGTTGCGCCGGGCCTCAATCACGCGGTCTTCCAGCGACTCCATCGCTTCCATATAGGTAACTTGGGTAATTCCGAGCTTCTCGGCCAATTGGGGGCCCACCTGGGCGGTGTCGCCGTCGATGGCCTGGCGCCCGCACAGAACGATATCGTAGTCCAGCTTCCGCACGGCGCAGCTCAGGATATAGCTCGTCGCCAGCGTATCGCTTGCGGCACAACGCTGGTCCGTTACGAGGACCGCATCATCCGCCCCGCGATAGAGGGCCTCCCGAAGAATCTTGGCCGCGGCGGGCAGCCCCATCGTAATCACGGTTACGCGCCCGCCGAAGCGGTCCTTGATCTGCAGCGCCATCTCCAGCGCGTTGAGGTCCTCCGGATTGAAAATGGCCGGCAGTGCCGCGCGATTCACGGTGCCGTCGTCGTTCATGACCTGCCCGGTAATCCGCTGCGTATCCGGCACCTGCTTGGCCAGGACGATGCAGTTATAGCCCACTTACGGTCTCCTATCAGTTCCCTATCGACTCACTTGGATTTCCAGAAGCACACCAGTTTACCGGTCCTGCCGTGCAGGTCAACCCCAAACTGCCTCTTGTCGAGGCAACCGGGAAGCCGGAAGGGGCGGGATTTGTGATCCTACAGGGTCCGCAGGCGACGCCCAACTTGGAAACAGTCGCTGATAACGTACGGGCAGACGACATCGCGGTTCATTTGCCGGATGGTCGATTCGGTCTGACGCTTGCCCTGTGGCGGATGCCCGATCGTCGCAATCATCGAACGTACGAGAACCAAGGGTCTGCCGATGTCGTATAGAAAGCGTTAAACTCCTGCCCGAAATTCGCCGAATCGTCTCCTGATTGCGGTGTTTGCGTGCTGGAATGCGTGAAAAATCGTTTGACATTAGTCCCGGCAGTTCGATAATGACCACCCGACGGTGGTGGTTTTATCGGGTGTAGTTGCCGGAGCCGATAACCGGGTTTCCTGGTGAAAGGATGCACCCCCGGGTCACCCGGGGGGTGATAATGACGGCCGAAACAAGTTACGACTCATTGTTCGGGAGGATGGCGCTAGATCAGGGGCTCTGCACCGATGACGAGCTGCGCCGTGCGATCCAGGAACTGAAGGAACGCCACAAGCACGACCCCCTCATGTTGCAGGACCTCATGATCGAGCTTGGCTACGTGACCGCCAACCAAGCCGAACGGCTCAAGACGAGCATCAAGGAGAACAAGGCCGCCGCCCATCAGATCCCGGGCTATAAGGTCCTGGGAAAACTCGGCGCCGGGGCCATGGCCGTCGTCTACAAGGCCAAGCAGCTCAGTCTCAACCGCACCGTGGCCATCAAGGTCCTGCCCCGACGCTTCACCGAGAATCCGGAGTACGTGCAGCGCTTCTACAAGGAAGGCCAAGCCGCCGGCAAGCTCAACCACCCGAACATCGTCCAGGCCATCGACGTCGGCGAGGCGGGCGGCTACCACTACTTCGTCATGGAGTACGTCGAAGGCAAGACGATCGCCGACGACCTTGTCGGTGGCAACGTCTTCGCCGAGCAGGATGCGGTCGAGGTCATCATCCAGGTCTGTCATGCCCTGCAGCACGCCCACGCGCACGGCCTGGTCCACCGCGACGTCAAGCCCAAGAACATCATGATCAACACGCAGGGGGTGGTGAAGCTGGCCGATATGGGTCTGGCCCGCGAGACGACCGACATCGAGGCCGCCCAGAGCGAGGAGGGCAAGGCCTACGGCACACCCTACTACATCGCTCCCGAGCAGATTCGCGGCAAGATCGACATCGACGGCCGGGCCGACATTTACGGCCTCGGCGCCACCTTCTACCACATGGTCACCGGCCGCGTGCCCTTCACCGGCGAGGACTCCGCCGAGATCATGAAGAAGCACCTTCGCGAGAAGCTCGTGCCGCCCGATCATATCAACACCACGCTCTCGGCCGGCGTCTCCGAGGTCATCGAGATCATGATGGCCAAACGCCGCGAGGACCGGTACAAGAATGTCGATGAGCTGTTGATCGACCTTGAGGCCCTGCAGGAAGGCCGGCCGCCCCTGCGGGCCCATCAGCGCTTCGACGTCTCCGTCCTCGAACAGCTCGAAAACGGCGATACCGTCGAGGAGGAACGCCACGAGTACGTCGAGGAGGTTATCACGAGGTACCGCATGGCCATTCTGGCCCTGGTCGTCTTCTCGGCCATCTCCGTCCTGATCATCGTCCTCATGCTCCTGTTGTAACCCGCCCGCAGCCGTACTCCGGCTTATCACCTATCACTTTTTTTGGCTCATCCGGTTCTTGCGTACTTTCCCCTGGATAGGGATTCCGGCCCTTCGGGCCGGGAGTGTTTCGCCTTGAGGCCACCAGCATGAGGGTGTGCTGCGCACACCCAGGCCGGCGCCCGGCTCAAACATTTGCCATGCTGGAGGCCTCAAAGCGGTAAACTCCCTCGACACGGCCACTTTGGGCGCGTCTCCCCAGGCTTGTAACCTCGGCCACCCGATTCGCGGCCACTACCTTCGGGGATAGCTTGCCGCGACGGGTTTTGCTCTGGATGTCCTGACGTCTTTGCTCCCCGAAACCCGCAAGGTACGCAAAGACCGGATAAGCCACTTTCTTTCTTGCCCGTTCCTTACCCGCGCGCTATCATACTGCCAAGCAGGGATTTCTCACAGCCGTTGTCGTCGGAAGCCGGCCGGTCCGAAATCCCAGGATCGAGACCTGAGACAGATTTGAAACGCGGATGAGCCAAACGACCGACAGCCTGTCGGCCGAGGTTCTTGTTGAAGGCGCGACTTTCGATGCGGGAGAACCGTGATTTGGAGAGGTCGAAATGTGTGAGATGGGCGCGGAAGTCCGAGCGACGAGAGATAAGTGAGCAGAAAATGGATGACTGTTCCCGCTTTCCCTCTTCGCACAGTGCAGGAGCTACTCGGCCACAAGGATGTGAAGACAACGATGGTATACAGGCACGTGCTGAATCGAGGGCCACAGGGCGTACGAAGTCCACCCGACGCCCTATAGATGTCGAGGCGCACAAGGGTTCTTATACAGACTGTATATTCAATGTTGGGAGAGATGACGATGATGAAAGCCATGCTGCCGACCTTGGCGATGCTGGGACTCGTGCTTCTGGCCGGCTGCGGGAAGACGGAAGACGCCCCTCGCTTTCCCGGACGAATCGTCTCCCATGTCGACATGTACGGGTCGGGGACAGGCAGCGAATCGTACCTGGACCGTGAAGGCTCGCTGACCAGTGGATTCGAGTACGGCGACT
>CBFDDG010000086.1:0-12617 GCA_965603505.1 uncultured Phycisphaerae bacterium
GTCCCGGTGTTGCCGCCGCCAAAGTCCCACGGCGTCTGGATCGGCGTATCGGTCTCCAGAGGCCATCCGTCGTGCCAGGTCGAATCGGCAAAGAGGGGAATCCGATACTGACCGTTCACGCCCGTCATCTTCCAGAACCATTCCTTCTTGCGGGCGCCTCGATCCTTTGTCATGTTGTTGGTCCAGTTGTTGATGCCATAGCTGAACTCGTACAGGTACGTTCCACCTCCCGGCAAATCGCACTCGCGGGTCATCGCCATGAAGGTCCCTTCCTGGCCGGCTTCATCGATCCGAATGGCCGTCGGACACAGCAGCATGTCCCACTCGTCCCTGTAGTAAGTACGTAGCGCATTCATCCAGAGGGCCTCTTCGCCGATATCCCAGCCGGGATTGAAGCTCCCGTCATAATCGTCCGTGTAGAGCTTGAAGAGCAGGCCCCAGCTCTTGAGCCGGGACATGCAGGCCACGGACTGCGCTTGCTTCTTCACGCGGCTCAGCGACGGCATCAGGATGGACATCAGCAGTGAAATGATGGCGATGACCACCAGCAGCTCGATGAGCGTAAACCCTCTACGTCTGACCACAACAATCCCCCTTCATTCAGTGTAACATTGACGACTACCCACGATCACTTGGCCATTGTGGACATTTTATCAGACAGGGACCGATCTTGCAAGGCAGAAACGTCGGAAACGGGGCTGTGCCCCTTACTTCGTCTTCTCCAGGAGCATGTGGTTCTGGAGCGTAATCAGGGTCTTGGTTGAGACCGTACGCGCGGACAAATCCCCCAGGATCACGCCGTATTTGTCGTCGGATAGCTTCCAGTGCATCACAATGGCATACTTGCTGCTGATATCCGCCGTGTCGCCATAGTAAACGACCTCGCGTCCACGTGCTTCGAGGTCATCGCGGAACAGAGACAGGTTGCCCAGGACCTGGGCCTTGCAGGCGTCGTCCCCCGCGAGGGCGTATCGCAGGAACAGCTTTCCGTCCTCGTACATCCGTCGGCTGACGGCGTCCCGGCCGCCAAAGCAACTGCCGATGACGAGCACGACCAGGATAATCGCCGCCGCCGCGGCCAGCCGGCTGACCCGAAGGTCGATGATGATACTGATCGTGTCCATCCGGTGTGGAATGAGCCGGTGGGGGATCCGATTCTTGATTTCCTGGCCAAGCTCCGGCCGGGGACGCTCGATTCGACGCTGCCCCAGGGTCCTCAGGAGATCTTCGATTCTGTGCGTTCCCATGACTGCTCCATACCTCCCGGTTTCTCAGTGACGATGTCCGACCGCTGTGTCTCACTCGTCGGGCACTTCCTTTCGCAAGGCTACCAAACCGCGATTCAGGCGGCTTTTCAACGTTCCCTGGCGGACCCTGGCGGCCTCGGCCGCCTCGGCGATCGTCAACTGGTCCATATAATGGAGCGCAATCGCCTGCCGGAGCTTCCAGGGCAGCCGGGCGACGGCCTCATGCAACCGGTCAAACCGCTCGCGTTCGCCGGCCCGCTGCGAGCCGTCCACGCCGCTCGCCGGCGGCTCGACGCCCTCAAGACTGACGCTCGTCTTGCCCTTGTGCCTTCGCCGGTACAGCCTGGACACATTGCCGGCGATGCGGAACAGCCAGCCGTTCAAGGCCTTGCCGTCCCGCAACTGGCCGATGTGATGCCAAGCCCGCAGGAACGTCTCCTGCGTCAGGTCCTCGCTCATCTGACGGTCGTGGCCCACGGCACGCATGAACAGATACACCCGCTCGTAATAGCGGTCTACAAGCTCCTCGGCCGCCATCCGGTCGCCGTGCCGAAGCCGTCCCGCCAGCGATCCTTCCTCTTCTGCCGGCATCCGCACTCCCTGCTTCACAACGGCCTCTTTGTTCCTTAGATGCGCCGAGGCGTCTTTCTGTTCTGTCACCTGCGTGTTTTCCTGCATAATCTTGGCCCTGAGAGAGCTGTATCATCAGTATACTGGAAACGACGGGTTTACTCAAGATATGCCAGGCGCTGCAACGATGCCGCGTCGAGGCAAGAGCAGTTCAAATCATGGAGACTCAGATGAAACTGTACTTGGTCCAACACGGCAAAGCGATGCCGAGCGACCAGGATCCGGACCGGCCTCTGACGCAAGAAGGCCGGCAGGAAGTGCACAGAATCGCGCATCTCCTTATTCCACTGGAGCTTACGGTTGATCGAATCCGGCACAGCGGCAAGACCCGGGCCCGCCAGACGGCGGAAATCTACGCTCAAGCCTTCACTGTCGGCCAAGAACCGGCCGCCCGGGAGGGCCTCGGCCCAAACGACAATGTCGCCCCGCTCAGGGATGAACTCGCCGTAGCCACGGAAGATACCATGATCGTGGGCCACCTGCCGTTTCTGAGCAAACTGGCCTCTCTGCTGCTGACCGGCCACGAGTCGGCCGAGGTCATCGCGTTCCACAACGCCGGCGTGATCTGCCTCGAACGAACAACGGACAACCGCTGGCGCGTCGAGTGGATCGCGACACCCGCCCTGATTCCGTAAGTGCTTACTATGATTGATCTTAGCTCATTCAGCGACAACGTCCGGACGCTCTGGGATCGAATGGACCCGTGCACGCTGTGCCCGCAGAACTGCCGGGCCCACCGCAGCCGGGGCCAGACCGGCTTTTGCGGGATCGGCGATGAGCCGCTGGTCAGTTCGGTGGGGCCGCACTTCGGCGAGGAAAGCGTCCTGGTCGGCCCAGGCGGCTCCGGCACGATCTTCTTTGCAGGCTGCAATCTACACTGCGTTTTCTGCCAGAACTACGATATCAGTCAGCACCGGGTCGGTCGCCCCGCGAGCGTCGAACCCTTGGCCCGCGCCATGCTGGATTTGCAGCGAATGGGCTGTTCCAACGTCAATTTCGTCACGCCGAGCCATCTGGCCGCCCCCATCGCCGCCGCCACCGAGCTGGCCAGGGATAGCGGGCTGACGCTCCCAACTGTTTATAATTCCGGTGGTTACGATTCGGTTGAGACGCTTCGACTGCTCGAAGGCCTGATCGACATCTACATGCCGGATATGAAGTACGCTGATGCCGGCGTGGCCGAGGAGTTATCGGCCGCCAGGGACTACCCCGAGCACAACGCCGCCGCCGTCAAGGAAATGCACCGCCAAGTCGGAGATCTGCAGGTCGAGAACGGCCTGGCGACCCGCGGCCTGCTCGTCCGCCACCTTGTCCTGCCCGAAAACCTCGCCGGCAGCCTCAAGATCATCGACTTCCTGGCGTGTGAGATCAGTCCGCACACCACGATCAACATCATGAACCAGTACCGCCCCTGCCACCAGGCCCACCTGCACCCGCAGATCAACCGCCGGCCCACCGCCGCCGAACTGGCCGACCCTCGCCGCTATGCTCTTGCGCGGGGTCTCAATGTGCTCGACTGACAGGTGGCTGGTGCCAGGTCACGAGAAGGCCACATGCGAAGGGCCGTTGGGCCTCAGCCGAAGTCACGCGTCCCCGCTCAGAATCTGGTCAACGGCCTTCGTGAACTCATGCAGATCGAAGGGCTTTCGCAGAAGACGCAGGTGGTTTTCTCTCAGATAACCTTCCCTTTCAGGGCTCACGTCGCCTGAATAAAACAGAAATCGACCCTTGAGATGACCGTCATACTCGATCGCCCGCCGGTAGAATTCAAGCCCATCCATGCCCGGCATCTGGATGTCTGAAACGATCACATCATGGAAATGCTCCCTCAGCCTTTCCAGACCTTCATGGCCCTCTGTCGCCGTATCCACAGCGCCTCGGCGCGCCAGGAGCGAGGCTAAGAGCTTCCGCAAGCCCCCATGATCGTCAAGGACAAGGAACCTGATCTCCCCGACAAAGGGCAGGGTGCTCACGTCAACAGAGGGCCTCAGGTCGCGGGGAAGGTCGTCGATAAAGTTCTGAATGCGCAGCAGATGCTTTTGAACCTCCCCGGTCATTCGCTCCCCTTCCCGGCTGGCCCTGTGATATTCGTCGGACACATAGAGGAATATAGGATTGAGTTCGGAGGACTCGGCCCGCGCCATGTATTCGATGACGTCCTTCTTGGAGACGCGGGTCCTGGCCAGCAAGCGCTCAAAGCGATCCAGAAGGCTCTCAATGTCGTCCCTTGTCTCCTTGTCGAGCACAATATCCAGAGCAGGACGATGGCCGGCATGATGGAGCGTCTCCGAAGCCGCCGACATGAAGCCGGCGTGCGTCTGTTCCTCCTCCGCCAGCTCGGCCAGGAATTTGGAAAAAGAGCCGTCATCGGTGCAGACTGCGGCCGCTCTCGCGTACAGACTGCCGACTCGACCTTCGATATGCTTGAGCCAGTTGACGACGTCTCTGATATCCGCAAGTGCCGAAGTAACCATCTCCGCGTCTCCTACAGAGTACAGACCGCGGCACGCGATCCTACAATCATCCAGCATACTAACAACACCGAGCCCCTGTCAATTGTGGAAAGTACGTATTTCCGGGCTGCCGCTCGTGATTGCGATGGTCGCGTCTTGATGCCGATTCCGCTTCCGTGCTCAGGCAGCGGCCATGATTTGCCTGAGCGTTGCGGCGTTGTGGATGGCGTGGCCCGAGATGTCGTTGTTGAAATAGGCGTAGATGGCGCGAACGTTTCTCGCTTGATCCTTCATCCAGTCGGCCCATTCCCGGAGCATGGGATCAGGGTAGCTGTCGGCGTAGCGACCGCTCGTGCCGTGGAAGCGGATGTAGACCATCCGGCCCGTGACGACCCGCGGCGGGGCCGCCTCCGCCATGTCGTGGACGCACAGCGCAACGCCGTGGCGATTCAGAAGGTCGAACGTGTCCTGCTCGTACCAGCTCCTGTGGCGAAATTCGAAGACGGCGAGGTCACGCTTCGGCAGGACCTTGATGAAAGCATCGAGCCGCTCCAAGTCTTTGTGCAAGCTCGGCGGCAACTGATAAAGCATCGGGCCGAGGCGGCGTTTCAACAATTCCGCCAGCTCGAAGAATCGCCCGACCGATTCTTCCGGATCGTTGAGTTTCTTGACGTGGGTGATATAACGGCTGGCCTTGACTGCGTACACGAAATTCGCCGGCACCCGGTCGCCCCAGTTCACGACCGTTTGCTCTCTGGGCAAATGATAGAACGTGTTGTTGATCTCGACCGTGTCGAAGTGCCGGGCGTAGTATTCCAGCCACTGGTCCTTGGGCAGGCCCTCCGGATAGAACGGGCCGATCCAGTGATCGTAGTGCCAGCCGGAGGTGCCGATCCGAATGTCACAGCCTGTATCGCCCATCACAAGTCCCGTTGGGATCTACAATTCACGATTTACCCCTGCGGACAGCGACAGTCAAAAACGTTATCGCCGCAGGCGATGCCGCCATTTTGATTTTTGCTCTTTGATATTTGATCTTCTCATGGGGTTCCGCATCACTCGATCTCGCTGTAGTACTCGGCTTCCCTGTCCGATAGCCGGCCCTGGTCGATCAGGGTGCGGATCTGGCTGACGTCGACGTCCCGCGGCTGCCCTCCTGCGCCGACCGTGGCGACCGGCTCTTCCAGAATCAACGGCATGACCTGCCGGAACTGGCCCAATGCCAGAACCGCCACGAACAATCCAACCAGCGCCGCGCCGAGAAGCAAAGGCCGCGCAAATGTTGGACGCTTAGCCCCCTCGGATCGCTCCTTGGATACGGCGCCGGCCTGCGTCGCCGGATGACGGCACCGGTCACAGTAGAGACAATCGAGATGATCCGAGGCCGTCAGTCCGAACTCGCACTTGCCAAACCATTTTGCCGGCACCAGGCGGCGCAGCGGTCGAGCGTGATTCAGCAGCGACAGGAACGCCCCCACGGGACACAGGTAGCGGCACCAGAAACGGCCGTAGAGCAGAGAGCCAGCCAGGGCCATCGCCGCCACGCCCCACATCCACACCGGCCAACTCGACAATCCGGATCGCAAGCTGAAAGCCGACGTGAGGGGATCGCCCGCCAGGGTCCGACGGTCGAGCGAGACAAAGAACACGACAATCAATACGGCGAGCACGACGTACTTGACGAAACGAGCCGCTCGCATCTCGCGGCGGTCCGGATTCGGCCGAAACCGTCGCGGCACGACGTACCCGAGCAGTTCCTGGGCGGCTCCGAACGGACAGATATAGCCGCAGTAGAGATTCCCGAACAGAAGCACGACCACGGGCACGCCGACGACGAGCAGGAACACGCCCGACAATCTGAAACCCGGGGCGTCGAACGACAACAGCGTCGCGATCTGCTCGCTGGAGTACTGCGCGTTCAGGACGATCCCGCCCGCGACGAACGTCAGCACCAACACGACGAGCCGGCTGCGAGATCCGCCGCGATGTGACACGATCAAGGCCAGAACGAAGGCAGCGATCAGATACAAGGCCGCCGCATCCGGCAGATAGGCCGGCTGCAAACGTGCAGACGTCCGGCCTTCTTCACCCGGCGCCTCGCCCGCCGGGGGCATCCGGCCCAAGGCGTCGGCCGCGAATCGCCGGCCGGACTCTTGCAGTGCGTCGAGAACCGCTTCAGAGCTGACGGTCGCTCCCGTGACGGAATCGACGCCGGCAAAGGGCGCCCGATCGAAAAGGGCCTTTCCCTTCAGCGCATCGAACCAGTCCACGAGCAGATCGAGATAGGACGGCGTCTCGCTGGACCGCACGACGAAGAAATCCATGAGCGTACCCGACGCGTTCACGCGAACGGCCAGATTGAACCTGCCGCCGAAGCCTCGGACCTCCGGTGCGAAGTCCGCCGAACTGAAGAGATAGCCGGTGGGCTGCTGCTGATCGTCCGTGATGGTGAAGTAGCTCGCCCGCCGGCCGCTGTCTTTCAAGGCCGCCGACATCGGGCGCACCTGCCCTTCACCGGCCAGCGCATGGACGGCGTAGTCCGGCAGATTCGGCTGCAAGCGCGCGCCCGCTCTCGCCAGGAAGTTCGAGCACAGGACGACACAGAGACACGCGCCGAAGAGGACGTACCCGGCCTGCCGCAATCCGAGTTCTTCGCGTGCTGCGACGCGCAGGTCTCGTCTGCACAAGCCGGCCATGGAGGCCGGGACATTCGCCAGGACCAGACCGATGAGAACCAGCAGTGAGACCTGGATCCCAAGCACGGGAACCATCAGCAGGCTCGTGGCCAGGCCGCCGAGACAGGCGCCAAGATGATCGGCGGTCTCCAGCCGGCTGCCGGCCTCGCCCGGATGGAAGCTTCCTGTGGCAAGCTGTGCGGCCGCGACGGGCCAGTAGCCCCCGCAACACAGGCCGGCCAACACGAACGCAAATGCGAAAAGGCCGTGTCCCGGATTCACCGACCAGCTCCCGGCAGAGCCCAGCGCAATCACCACCAACACCACTGCGTGGATCGACAGGATCACAACCAGGAGAGTATGCAGGCGATATGGATCGAGTGTCCCCTCCTCTTGTGTTGTCCCGATCAGATGCCTGGCGGCCAGGGCGCCGGCGGTCAGACCGACCATGAACAACGATGAGATGACGCCGACGTGCAGGTACAGCGAGCCGAAGTGGGTCTCGTACAGGTACATCAGGATGACAACCATCGCGATGCTGACCCAGCCGGTAGAAAAGACCAGGAACGTGCTGTCGAAACTCGATGCGCTGCCGCCGTCTTCCCGCCGTGCCATCGCCCAGATGCGCAGCGCGGCAAAGACCAGAACCGGCACGATGAAGGGCAGCCAGCCGCCGACTGCGAGCAGCTTCACGAATTGTGTCACCGAGGCGCCGGATTGCCGGGCCGCGAGGAGCAGGCCGTACAGGTGTGTCAGCGGGCGCGCGTCGCGATTGACCAGAAGCTCGCCCGGCAGATCGACCTTCTCATAGGCTTGCAGCGCCAGCGCCGCCCGGTCCGGCAGATACACCGACAGCAGGCCGACCGGCGGGAAGATCTCCTGCGAGCCTTCAATCGCGGCGAAGCGGTCCCGCAAAATCCCCGGGTCGCCCGTGAGACCCTGTCCCTGCGACGCAATCAGCCACGTCTGATCGCCGGGGACCAGGACCAGGTTCGAGAAGACCTTCGACATCGTCATCCTGACGGAGGCCCCGAGACCGGCCAGCTCCGCCCCCATCACGTTCTCCCCGCCGGGGATGCTCACAGCCAGCACGCCGCCGGAGCGAAGCGATGCCCTCACCTGCCCGTAGAACTCGAGCGTGTAGTAGCGGTTAAAGGCTAGGCTGCCACCATCGGCCAGACTGACGACGACCACGTCAAAATGGTCGCTCACATTCTCGAGGGATTGACGAACCTCATCGGCAGCCGGATGGAAGCGTTTGTCGTTGATCGCAAATTCCTGCGGGATAAACTCAGGCAGCCGCCTCACATACTCCGGATCGGGATGCGTCCAAGCCACCTCCTCAACCTGCGGCAGCGCCAGGAATCGGCGGCACACGGCCAGGCTCGAACCGACCACGAGCACGCGTTGGGCCTGCGGATTCTGGCACAGTGCAATCGCCGCGGTCCGGCCGGAATCCTCCTCATTCGGCAGGACCTCGCACACGCCGCCGTCGCGCATGACGATCCACTGGCCGCCCTGCTGTCCATAGAGGTATTCGGCCTGGGCCGTATGGAAGGCGCCCGCGAGCGCCTCGCGAGGAAGCAGCTTGCCCCACTTCAGCGCCTGCAGCCGTTGCGCCAAGCTCTCATCGATGCCTGCGAGAGCAACCGCTGCGGCAAGCACCGCCAAGATCAACGAAATGCCGAGCGGCACCTTCCGCCTTGTCGCGAAGCTCGCAAGGGAAACGGCCGACAGCAATCCAAACACAAGCAGCAAGAACACCCGCACCGGGTGTACGTGCCAAGCCAGTAGCGCGGTGACGGCCAGACCGCCGGCGAAACTACCGACGGCCTCCAGAATGTAGACTCGTGAAACGGCGAAAGCCCGCGCCTGCTCGACCCATCGGCACGCGACGGGGAAGAGTACGCCCGTGATGAGACTTACCGGGGCATTCACCACCAGCGCCCACAGGACCATCGTCTGCACGGACATCAGGTCGTAGGAGGCGACGCCCGCCAGCTCGCGCACGTGCGTAATCAGCAAGAACTGGGCAGCAAATCCCGGAACGTACAACAGGAACAACAGCTCGATATGGTGCAGCAGCGATTCGGTAAGGCGGTCCCAGCGGCGGACCAGCACCGCGCCCAGGCCGACCCAGAGAAACCACGAGCCGAAGAAGATGCCGACGCTGATGTCGTTGCCCTCGAAGGCCGTGATGAACTCGCGGAACAGCAGCGTCTGGGCCGCGATGGTGAACAGCCCGTAGGCAACGATCAGCAGGCCGCGGGCGAATCTCATGGCTCTTCACCAAAAACGTCCGCCTGGAAGACCTCGAAGCTCGCCCCGTCCTTCCAGGCGTCGGGGGGCAGTCCCGCCTTCACGGACAAATGCTGCAACGTCGTCTCCAGGTTCCAGCCCTGCTCGGGCGCGACCTGCGGCAGAAACACGGCGGACCGCCCGTCCTTCTTCAGGACCATGCCATCGATGCCGATCCGAATCTCGCGAGGCGATGCGACGCGCGACGGCGCCGTAAGCGCCGAGATCTCGATCTTGATCTGGTCGTACTCCTCTTTCTGCAACGGCTGAAACCGCCGGTCGCTAAACGCGGCGTAAATGGCATTCATGATGACGGACTTGTACAGCGGTCGCTGCGGAAAGATGTCACCGATGCACCCGCGCAACTCACCGTTCTTCTTCAACGTGACGAAAGCCGCCCGCGGCAATGTCATCGACTGCGAGGGCGTGAAGTTCAAATCCGCGGCCCCGGGCACTCGCCGATGCTCCAAACCATATCGAATCGCCTCGCGCACCAGTAAAAGAAGCTGCTCTTTGTCCTCGCCGGTCAGGGAGGCCGGATCGGCGCTGGAGGCAGGCGACTCGGTGTCTCTCCATGCGCCCCAGAGCACGGCGGCCAGGTAACTGACGGAGTTCGAGTAGTCGCCGGTCAGCGCGCCGGAGGTCGTATACTGAACGAGCTTCGCCTCCGCATCCTCGCCGAGCATTTGCAGAACGACGGCGATAGGAACACACCCGCAGATCGTCGCGCCGGTATGCTGCCTGTACTTCAAGAAGCCCTCCGCGTCCACCTTCTGAATGAACTCGTAGGCGCCCATGTCCAGCTTCTTGAGGTTCTCGGGGATCTCCTTGCTGAACGGCATGTACTGATACCGCGGGCCGTAATGCGTGAAGTCGGAGCTCGCCACGACCAGCGTGTCCGCGTCGATCAGGCTTGTGAGGATCTCGGCTGCTTTCGCGACCGTTTCGTACGAGCACTGCCCCGCCACGATCGGTACGAGCTGGAAATCGCCTAACTTGTACTGGAGCAGCGGGACTTCGATCTGCACGCTGTGCTCCTCCTGGTGGGCCATGGGCACATTGCGGAACAACGGATACTTCAACAGCCGTTCGATGAAGTCCATGTCGAGCGGGACCTCCCCGATGGGCGTCTCGTAGTGCGTCACGCGCGGCACGCTGAACATATCCTCCATCGGCAGACGGTGCGTCGGCCCGATCACAACGACCCGCTTGTAGCTCCGCCCGAGCGACTTGACGCCGCAGGCGGCCGTCTGGCCGGAGTAGGCGTAACCGGCGTGCGGAAGAACCAGGGCAACGATCTCCTCGCTCGACTCGACTTCGGCCTTCGCAAAGTAGCTCCCCAACTCCGCCCGCAGCCCATTCGCGTCGCCATTATACCAGGTGCCGGCCAACGAGGATTTCAACACGTCCTTCCTGCGCGTCCCTGCCGCCAGCCCATCCTGGGCCTCGACCGCTGCCGGCCCGCCCGCGTCCGGCGCCAGCAGCAGACCCAACGCCAGCCCACCACACAGAATCGCCGGCAGCGCAATCGCAACAACAACGACAATGAGGACTCGCCTGTTCGGTCGATGATTCATCTCAACCGCTCCACTTGGACTGCCTGGTTATCTCCTCCATCGGGACAATCCGGCCCGGGTACTTCCCGAGCCGAACCGCCCGCACGATTCGGCGCGGCGAGGCCTTGCGTCCGACCCAGCAAAGACCGACGCAGACGGCGGACGCCGCGCCGGCGATACCCCGCACGAACTGTCGTCTTGTCATTTCCATACCCCGTAGATCTCCCTGCCGCAATCCGGACATTTGCCGTCTTGCAGCCGATTCTGCTGCACGGTGTAGCCGACCCGCTGAACGAGCAGCTTGCGGCACTCCGGGCAGTAGGTGTTCTCGCCCTTCTCGGTTTTCCGGTTGCCGATGTAGACGTTTTCGAGGCCTTCACTGATGGCGATGTCACGCGCCATCTCGAGCGTTTGCAGCGAGGTCGGCGGCAGGTGCCGCATCTGATACAACGGCGCAAAGCCGCTGAAGTGCAGCGGCGTCTCGGCGCCAAGGTTCGCACGCACCCATTGCGACAACTGGCGGAACTCCTCCGGCTTGTCGTTCAGCGTCGGAATCACCAGGTTGGTCACCGCGACCAGAACCCCCATCGACTTGGCGACCACCAGCGCGCTCTGAACGGGCTTGAGCGTCGCGGAACATACGTCGCGGTAGAACGCATCCGAGATCGATTTCAGATCGATATTCGCGGCGTCCACGTGCTCCAGCAATTTCCGCCACGGCTCTTCATTGATGTACCCGGCCGTGACCAGCACGTTCCGCACGCCCGCCTCGTGCGCGAGCTTCGCCGTGTCGTACGTGTATTCATAATAGACGATCGGCTCCGTGTAGGTATACGCGATGGACGGACACTTCTGCTGCTTCGCCAGCGCGATCACCTTCTCCGGAGGGCACGAGAACGCCCGGCTCTCCTCGGGGTTGGCCTGCGAGATCTCCCAGTTCTGGCAGTTCTTGCAGTGCAGGTTGCACCCCACGGTGGCGAGGGAGAGAATGGACGTGCCGGGCAGAAAATGGAATAGCGGCTTCTTCTCGACCGGGTCGACGCTCACGGAGCACGGGTACCCGTACACGACGGTCCGCAGCACGCCGTCGATGTTGATGCGCACCCGGCACTCGCCACTCTGCCCCGGCCCGATGATGCACAGCTTCGGGCATAGCTCACATTGGACTTTCACGCGAGAGCTCCCGGCTTCACTCAATTGGTGGCCCTTCGCCTGCGTTTGGCGCTGCGCGCAAAGCCCGCACAGCATTCACGGTGTGCCATTATATCAGATTCGGCGCAGGATTCGAGGGGTCGGGCGCAATCCTCAGGATTTGCCCGCGACGGTAGGATGCTCGCGATGCAGGACCACGCTGGGCCCTGCCGCTCTGCCCTACTTAGCGAGATAGAAGATGATGCCGACGAGCGCGGAAACCACACCGAGGCACACAGCCAGCGCCATCGCGAAGACCCACGCGTAGCGCTTGTTGAGCTTGTTGACGACGTACTTGAGGTAGCGGTCGCTGGTGGCGAAGGTCTTGCTCATCTGCAGGATGCCTTCGGTGTTGCTGATCGTATTGTGGTTGAGCCGGTCCAGCGTGTCCCTGAATCGGCCGAAACTCTCTGCAAGCTGCACGTCGGTCCCCGCCGCGGCGGCAAGCTGATGATTGATGAGGGCTAGCGCATCCGTCTGCCGGGCCGTCTCGACCGGAATCCGCCCGACCGTCTCGATGAATTGATCGTCCTTGGCCGCCGTGCTGCGGAGTTGGTCCAGGAGCTG
>CBFDDG010000087.1:0-12598 GCA_965603505.1 uncultured Phycisphaerae bacterium
TCCATCGCGGTTCTGCCGTTTGTGGACATGAGTCCCGAGGGCGACCGCGAGTACTTCTGTGACGGGATCGCGGAGGAGCTGATCAATGCCTTGACGCACCTCAAAGGCCTGAGGGTCATCGCCCGAACCTCCGCCTTCTCCTATAAGGGCAGGAACCTCAATGTACGCCACATCGGCGAAGAACTCAATGTGGGAACCATTCTTGCCGGGAGCGTGCGATGGGCGGGCGACCGCCTGCGGGTGACCGCTCAGCTCATCAATGCCAGGCGTGACTGTCACCTCTGGTCCGAACGCTATGATCGCCCGATGGGCGACGTCTTTTCCATCCAGGATGATATAAGCTCGGCCATCGTCGAGCGACTCAAGCCGACACTCGTGGACCAGGGGAAGACGCGGGTCGCCAGGCGGCGTCCCTCCGATCTCGATGCCTACGATCTGTATCTGAGGGGATGTTCCTTCCGCAGCAAAGGAACGCCGGGTGCCCTACAGAAGGCCTTCGAGTATTTTAAGCAAGCCATCGAAAAGGATCCGAACTATGCTCTGGCCTACACAGGACTGGCTTTGTCCTATAGTCTGCTTCCCTTCTACAGCCCCGCTTCTCCGAAGCAGATCATTCCGCCGGCGCGGGAGATGGTGTCGAAGGCCTTGCAGATCGATGAGATGCTTTGCGAAGCTCATGGAGCGCTCGCGTTCATCAAGACCTGGTACGATTGGGACTGGCAGGGGGCCGAACGGGAGATCCATCGCGCCATCGAGTTGAATCCGGGCTGCGATCGGGTCCACCTGTGGTACGCATACTATCTCATGCTGCGGGGCCGGTACGATGAGGCTCGGAGAGAGATGCACCTCGCCCTTGCGTTGGACCCTGTTTCAGTTGTGTTGAACCGGGATCTGGGCATGGTTTCCTACTTTGCTCATGACTACGATCGTGCCATCGAGACCCTGCAGCGGACCATCGAGATGGACCCGTCCATCATGTACGCTCACGCCCATCTCGGGGCGGCGTATATGCGTCAGTCCATGTATGAGGAAGCCTTGGCTGAGTTCCGAAAGGAAAAGGAAGTCGCCAGGGGATCGCACACGTGGGCCGATACTCTCGATGGGGTCGTTCGCGTCGAGATGGGCCGGGCCGAGGAGACGCGCAAAATCCTTGACCATCTTTTGGAGCGATCGAGGCAGGAATATGTATCGCCGTTTCACCTTGCCTGCTTGTATCTTGGGCTGGGGGAGGATGACGCCGGTTTCCACTCGCTCAACACGGCCTACGAAGGCAAGGACCACTGGCTCTGTTTTCTCCGAACGATCCCAGCCTTTGACCGCGTCCGCAACGATTCCAGATGCGTTGAGCTGATGCGCAAGATGAACCTGGCTTAGGGGCAGTACACGCCAAGCCTCTTGGCCTTGCCGCTGAAAACCGCAGGTCCACCGGACCCGCAAGTGATTGCCGACGTTCTCTCATGGCGTGCGGTCACACACCTGCAATGCCTCCAGGTATAGCTCACGCAGACTCGGGACCATCCAGGGCTCACCGGCGAGGGTCTTCATGGAGCGCACGAGGTACTCGGTGGGATGGTCGGTGATCGTTTGGCTATGAGAAACCAGTGCGCGAGCAATGGCGGCGAAATAGATGGCCGTGTACACGTGCCGCATGCCTTTTGTGGCGGCCTCTCGGGTCCAGCTCTTGTAGCGATCCTTGATGTCCCGGAGGATATTGAGGTCGGCCTGGCGATCCGACAGGACCTCCCCAACCGACCGGCTCAGGTCAAGCCGCACCTTCTCCTGCACTCGATCCAGGAGCCAGGTTTGAGAGGACGTTGACGGCTTGGGCACGGGACATTTCTCTGAGAGCTGATCCTGGAGCCATTGCGTCATCTCGGCCGTCTCACTCACTCGCTCAGGTGGCGGTCCGGCGGCAAGGCAGTCATCCAGGAACTGGCGCACGTTCTCGGGATCGGTGCCAAATGTCGTGCGCCTCTCTGTCATATCGTTCGCTCTCGAAACATATGCCTGTCTTTCCTATCCATACTATGCGGCCGGCCGGGCAATCCTGCGCGCCCCGGCAAGAAGAACGCTACGATCCCGAGAAGACGCTCAGGAAATCCCCCAGGGCCGTTTCCACTTCCACCTTCGAATCGCCTTGCGGGGTCAGGTGCCGCATGAGGATGCGGCGAAACCGCCGTTTGACCGTGACGATCATGTTCGACGCCTGCCCCTCGCAACCGACGGCGTACTTCCTGCAGATTTCTCCAAGACCCAAAGCCGGCGTGCCGTCCAGGAGAGGCTTGACCACCCGCTCCTCGAAGATCTTCCAGTGCGCGTGCAGGCCGTCTCGCTGACACTCGGATGCGAGCTCGGCGAGAACCCGGTCCAGCGTCTTCGTGGCCCACGCATAATCGAATGCGGCCGCCGGGTCGTTCGGCACCACATCAGGCACTTGGTGTTCGCTGATATCGTTCTCTGTGCCCGTGGGGACCCGCTTCTTTCTGAGAATGTTCCCGATGTGGTTCTGAAACGCCTTGACCAGCAGCGATCGGAACCGTCCCCGTGTTCGATCGGCCTTCGAAAGGAACTCTCGCCCCAGCAGGATCTCCGTCAAGAACCCCTGCGTGAAGTCACTGGCATCGGCGCTGCCAAAGCCCCTGCGTCGGGCGTAGCAGTACAGCGGGTCCCAATACTGCTCGTACAGTTCGGCCCGCAGGGCCTCGCGGCTTTCTACATCCCCGAGGGCTGTCCACTGCGTGGTCGGAAAACCGGGGCTTCGTCCGAACGCCGTAGGTTGGTTTCGAGGTTCTGACATAACGGAACGGCCTCCGGCGGCGAGTTCTGCACCGTCGCCTGTCTGTGGAATGCACGCAGTATAGCCAGCGGGCTCGGCCGAGTCAAGGGACCTGTTCTTCTGAAAGTCGATGCGGCCGCGCGCAAGATGGCGCGTTCGGCCGCATAGTGCCATTGGACAGACGGGCGATGCCCGACGGATCGGTTGGCTGCGAGGGAATCGCAAAACGGTCTTTCAGACGCCTGTCAGAAAGGAGGCAAGAGACGTGGGATAACGCAGTGTGAATCACAACGCTACGGGATCGGCCAAGTTGGAAACCCTCAGATAGAAGGAGAAGATCATGAAAACGACAATGCTTTTGACAGTAGCCTTGATTGCCGTGGCTCCCTTAGCTGGCTGTGCCACGGTGATCAACGGCACGACGTGTTCGGTCACGATTACCAGCCAGCCGGAGGACGCTGACGTAACCGTTGTCAATTCGGCCGGCAGGACAGTATTCAGTGGGAAGTCCCCAGCCGTCGTCGAATTGAGGCGGGGCAAGGGGTACTTCCAGGGGGAGGATTACACCGTGAAGTTTGTGAAGTCGGGGTATCAACCCACTGAGCTGCGGATTGCAAAACGTCTGGACGGTTGGTATTTCGGAAACATCCTCCTCGGCGGATGGATCGGAATGTTGATCGTTGATCCGCTCACCGGCGGCATGTGGACTCTGGACAGCGATGTTTGCGCCCAGCTCAGCCCGCTGGCCTCCTCGTTCGATAGCGAGGCGACACTCAGTGTCGTTTGTCTCAACGATGTGCCCGAAAACCTCAGGAAACACCTGCGCGAGATCAAATGAACGCGGTGGCATACACGAAGGCATGGGTGAAGCGATGTGCGCCTTGCCCATGCTTTTTCTGGTTATGGAAGGTTGCCTGGCCATGAGCGGCCCGGCTACAATACGACTCTGGAGAGCCGTAGACCATCGGCTCCGGCTGTTTTGTGAATTTATGGTTTGATGGAGGCAGCCTATGGACGTGACGGTCACACTGACTGTGAATGGGATCGCCAGGACTGTCACGACGGACCCCGAACGCCCGCTTCTGGATGTCCTTCGCGAGCAGTGGGATTTGACCGGCGCCAAATACGGCTGCGGAGAGGGGCGATGCGGCGCGTGCACCGTCCTGATGGACGGCCAGCGAGTCCTGTCGTGCGTCACTCCCGTGGCCCAAGCCGACAAGAAGGCCATCACGACGATTGAAGGATTGGCCCCCGAGGGCTCCCTGCATCCCGTTCAGGAGGCGTTTCTCGAAGCTGGAGCGATGCAGTGCGGATACTGCACGAGCGGCATGATTCTCTCGGCGGTGGCGCTGCTCCGGGAGAATCCCAATCCCACCGACGAGGAGATCGTCGCGGGGATGAACGGCAACATCTGCCGCTGCAACGGGTACGTGAAGATTGTAGACGCCGTCCGCAGGGCCGCGAAGAAGATGCAGAGGTGAGAGCTATGGATGAAGAGGTCATTGTCAAGGCACAGTGGGAGATCTCGGTCCCGTCCGTTGAGGCGAATAGCGAGCCCGGTTTGAGTCGGCGGACCTTCGTGCAGGTGCTCGGCGCGGGCATCCTGATTACCGTGACCGAAGGGCCGGTGTGGGGCCAACGGCGCCGTGGGAGCCAGACCCTGCCCGTGGCGGCCCGGATCCATCTGAACGAGGATGGCACGATCGGCGTGATGACCGGCAAGGTGGAAGAGGGCCAAGGGGCGCGAGCCCAGCTTTCCCAGGCGGCGGCCGAAGAGTTGCGGGTCCCGGTCGAGAGGATTCGACTGACGATGGCCGATACGGACCTTGTTCCCGACGACGGGATCACGGCCGGAAGCCGGACCACGCCCTACAACGTGCCCCCGATGCGCCAGGCGGCCGCGACTGCGCGCGAGTTGCTTGCACAACTCGCGGCCAAGCAATGGCAGGTGGATGCCGCCACGCTGGAGGTGCGCGACGGCACGATCACGAACGCGACGACAAAACAAACGCTCACCTACGCCGATCTGGCCAAATCGAGGGACGTTGTCCAGGCCTTTGCTCAGAACGTCCGGTCCGACGTGACGCTCACGCCCGTGAACGAATGGGACGTACTCGGCCACTCGGCGCCAAGGCCGAACAATCGCGATCTGGTCACGGGCGCGCATCGATTCCCTTCGGATATCGTTCGCCCGAATATGCTCTATGGGAAGGTTCTTCGACCGCCCTCGTATGGGGCTGCGCTGGAGTCCATCGATCTTGCCGAAGCCAGGGCCATGAAGGACGTGGTGGCCGTTCATGACGGTCAGTTTGTGGGGTTCGCGGCGCCGTCGTCGTATCGAGCGACGGAGGCGCTGGAAGCTGCGGCCAAGACTGCCTCCTGGAAGACGTCACCTCATCCGTCGAGCAGGACGATCCACGCGTATCTTAAAGAGCACGCGCAGACCGACAGGGCTCGCCCGAATACAAGGGGATCGATTGAGAAGGGCCTTGCCGGTGCGGCCAAGACCCTCAGCGAGACCTACACGCTGGCCTATATTCAGCACACACCCATGGAGCCGCGGGCGGCCGTCGCGGAATGGAACGACGGGCAACTGACCGTATGGGCCGGCTGCGACGGACCTTATCGTGCACGCGGGGACCTGGCCCGGACGTTCGGCATTCCCGCCGAGCGGGTCCGGGCGATCATTCCGGACATGGGAGGCGGATTCGGAGGCAAACACAGCGCCGAGGCGGCGGAAGAGGCGGCGCGCCTGGCCAAGGCGGCCGGTCGGCCGGTCTCGGTGCGCTGGACCCGAGCGGAGGAATTCACATGGGCCTATTTCCGGCCGGCGGCGGTTATCGAATGCAAGGGCGGTCTCGATGCCAACGGTTCACTCGTCGCCTGGGACTTCGCCAACATCAACGCCGGCGGTGCGGCGATCAACACCCCCTACAACGTACCGAACACCCGAATCGCGTCTGTCCGGTCGGACTCTCCTTTGCGCCAAGGGCCGTATCGATGCCTGGGGGCAACGGGCAGCAATTTCGCGCGGGAGTCATTTATGGATGAGCTGGCCGCCGCGGCAGGCGCGGATCCCTTGGCTTTCAGGCTCGCCCACCTGGAGAACGCGCGGATACGAACGGTGCTCGAGGCCGCCGCCAAACACTTCGACTGGCCCGCACGCAGGAAGAGAATCACGCCCGAGCGTGGCGTGGGGCTGGCCTGCGGGACGGAGAAGAACTCCTGTGTGGCCGCCTGTGTGGAGGTGGCCATCGACCGAAAGCGGGGCGAGATCAAGGTCGTCGAGGTTTGCGAGACCTTCGAATGCGGCCCGGTCCAGAACCCCGATAACCTCACCTCACAGGTGCAGGGGTGCATCATCATGGGACTTGGCGGCGCGCTGAGTGAAGAGATCCAATTCGAGGACGGCAGGATCCTGAACGCGAGTTTCGCCGGATATGACGTGCCCCGATTCAAGGATGTCCCCAAGATTGACGTCCACCTGATTCGCAAGACGGACATTCCCTCGGCCGGAGGGGGGGAGACACCAATCATCGCGGTGGCCCCGGCCATCGGCAACGCTGTCTTTGCAGCCACGGGCGTGCGTCTTCGCTCCATGCCGATGCGCGGGGACGCGCTCCGGAAAGCTTGATACATGATGCCACGCCGCGCGGACTACACAAGCCGTCATGCTTGGCCAATAAGCCGCCGGACGTTCCTGCGGGGCGGGGCGGCCGCAGCGGCAAGCGTGGCTATATTGCCCCTTTCCTGCGTTGTCCCGGATCGCTCCACGCGAAGCGGCCGCCCGGTACGTTTCGGCATCGTCACCGATTGTCACTACGCCGATGCCGAGCCCGCAGGCACGCGCTTCTATCGCGAATCTCGGGACAAGCTGGCCGAGTGTGTGGTCCGGATGAATGCCGAGAGGGTGGACTTTCTCATTGAGCTGGGGGATTTCAAGGACCAGGATAGACCGGCGGTCGAACGCAAGACTCTCTCCTACCTCCGGGCCATCGAGGCCGTGTTTCGAGGGTTCCGCGGGCCGAGGCACCATGTCCTCGGCAATCACGATATGGACAGCATCTCGAAGCAGCAGTTTCTGGCGAGCGTGACGAACACCGGCGTGTCCGGCCGCCAGAACTATTACTCCTTCGACCTGAAGGGCCTGCATTGCATCGTACTCGACGCCAACTACAAAACCGACGGCAGCGACTACGACCATGGCGACTTCGATTGGACGGACGCGAACGTTCCCGCCCACGAAATCGACTGGCTCCAACAGGACCTGGCGGCATCGCACGGCCCGGTCGTTGCGTTTATCCACCAGTTGCTTGATGGGACGGGCCCGGTCTATGTGAAGAACGCATCTGAGGTCCGCCGAGTCCTGGAGGCCTCCGGCAGGGTATTGGCGGTCTTTCAGGGCCACCATCACGAGGGTGCCTACAGTTGCATCGACAGCATTCACTACTACACGCTGCGAGCGGTGGTGGAAGGGGCCGGCGAGGAAAACAACTCCTACGCCATCGTGGAAGTACATCCGAGCCGAGGCGTGACGGTTACAGGCTATCACAAGGCGCCGAGCATGAGGTTGGCCGGCGGTCCCACGGCTGGAGCACAAGCCATCGCCCGGCTTGCTTGAGAGTGTGTCGATCTTGGGTCGATGATGTCTTGGTGACGCCTGTAGCCGGTGCTACCGGCGCCACTCGGGCTTGCGGACCATCAGGGGGGGCATCAGTTGCGGGGGACGGCGATGATTTCCACTGCTCAGACAACAACGGCTGCTCGGGTACCATCGCATCGTGAAGAGTTTTGTCTTCAGGAGGAAGCCGTTCTTTTTCAGTCTGCCGAACATAGGTCTGTTAATGGGTTCCCAGCAAGGACTTACGATACCATCACCCTCCCCCCTATCGGTCAGGGCGGGGCTCGACTTTTGCGGAAAAACAAAAGAGCGGCCTTTTGAGACCGCTCTTCATCGTCGGGGTTGAGCAAGGGGCAATAAAGTAGTGACGGTTTACAGATTGACCGGCACGTTTCGCCCCGCAAGGTACTCTTTCATTTGTTTGATGCTGTACGTGCCGAAGTGGGCAATGGAGGCGACGAGCACGGCGTCGGCGTGGCCCTCGGCAATCGCTTCGTACAGGTGCTCCAGTGTACCGGCCCCGCCGGAGGCAATCACCGGTAGGGACACGGCATCGGCAATGGCCCGTGTCATGGGGATATCGTAGCCGGTCTGCATCCCATCCGTATCCATGCTCGTGGGCAAAATCGCCCCCGCACCGAGGCCCTCGACGTTTCTGGCCCATTCGACGGCATCGATGCCCGTGCCCGTGGTGCCGCCTTTGACCATGACCTCGAAGCCGGAAGGCAGGTCCGCATTCTGGGCCGTATCGATGGCGATGGTGATTTTCTCGCTGCCGAACTGCTCCGAGGCCTCCCGCACCAGGTCCGCCCTGCGCACGGCGGCCGTGTTCATGGAGACCTTGGAGACCCCGAGACTCAGCAGTTCCTCGATAGCCTGACAGCTATTGATGCCGCCGCCCACCGTCAGGGGGACGGAAATCCGCTCCACGGTCCGCTTGACGGCGTCGAGCAGTGTCTTGCGGTTCTCCAGGGTGGCCGTGATATCGAGAAAGACGAGCTCGTCCGCTCCCGCCTGGCTATAGGCGGCGGCGTTCTCCGCCGGATCGCCGACATCCTTGAGATTGACGAAATTGACCCCCTTGACGAGCCGGCCGTGCTTGACATCCAGACAGGGAATGATTCTTCTGTAGTCCATCTTTGTTTCTCCATACGCTGCCGTGATCTTGCTGGTTAGGCCTACTTGCCTCGCGAGTATAATGCAACCGGCCCGGGGAGTCGAGGCCATGTTCCTTTGGATTGTCGTTGCGTCCATGGGGCGTGAGGCGGCCACTGCCGCCGGGCTCCACGGGATCGAGGGCGGGAAGAATCGAACAAAGGGGCCTTGACCCGTGTACATAGGTAACCGAACCTATCGGAAAACCGGCGGATGATCGATAAGTCGGCCGGTGATAAGGGTAGAAGAGCATTGGAAAGGGGTTAGCACCATGGCGAAAGCAGAACTGCCGCACCCGGGACACGATAAACACCTGTGCTATCTGAACAACCTCGGCTTCCAGATCAGCAACCCCGAGGAGTACAAGGAACTTGTGCGTAACGGCAAGTGCATGTGCAAGGTGTGCGGGCGGGTCGCGGCCAGTGAAAAGAACGTCTGCAAGCCCGTGGATCTATAGAGTTGGTGTCGAAGTTCCGGCAAAGGCCGGGATGAGGATCGCATCAGAGGCCGAGACGTGCCGCCGAAGGGAGAAGGCTGCATGCTCACGCTGGTTTTGGTCAGACACGGTCAGAGCACATGGAACCTTGAGAACCGGTTCACGGGCTGGACCGATGTAGATCTGTCCGAACGGGGAATTCAAGAAGCCCATGAGGCGGCCGAAGCCCTGCGCCGGGGCGGCTATACATTCGATCTCGCTTTCACGTCGGTTCTGAAGCGGGCGATCCGGACGCTCTGGATCATCCTCGACGACATGGACCTGATGTGGGTTCCCGTCCACCGGTCGTGGCGCTTGAACGAGCGGCACTATGGGGCCCTGCAAGGCTTGAACAAGAAGGATACGGCCGAGAAGTTCGGGCTCGAACAGGTTCAGATCTGGCGTCGCAGCTACGATATCCCTCCCGACCCTGTGTCTGAGGATGATCCCAGGCACCCACGTCATGACCCTCAGTATGCAGGTGTGCCGGCGGAGCTGCTGCCCGCCACCGAGTCGCTCAAGACGACCCTCGATAGAGTCCTTCCATATTGGCATGAGACGATTGTTCCCACCTTGCAGCAAGGCCGGAAGGTCCTCATCGCCGCTCACGGCAACAGCCTCCGGGCCCTGGTCAAACATCTTGACGGGGTGAGCGACGCTGAGATCACGCAGTTGAACATCCCCACAGGAATCCCCCTCGTATACGAGCTGGACGATCACCTGAAGGCCCAGAGGCACTACTATCTCGCTGACGAGGAGAAGGTCCGCGCGGCCACGGCGGCGGTTGCCTCGCAGTTGACAGCCGGTCGATCGCCTGCCTCACAAGAGAAGTGATTCAGATTTTCCTGGCGATGCAGGTCAAATCTTCATGAAAGTCTTCTTGCGGTACATGTAGTGCAGGATCAGCCAGAGGATGACGAAGCCAGCGACGGCGCGAGTGAAGTCCTGCCACTCGCCGGTCCATTGGGCCAGGCCCCGCACAAAGATGTCGCCGAGGCCGCGAAAATCAAAGACTCGCGTCACCATGTAGACCGCGATGGCGTTCATGCCGATCACGATGAAAAAGTACCCCAGGAAGCGAAGTCGCAGCACGTCGATGATCAGGTAAAACGTGCCGAGCAGGATCAGGCTCCAGCCGCCCGCATACAGCACCATCGAGCTGGTCCAGATGTGCTTGACGATCGGGAAGATGAGCCCCCACGCCCAGCCGAGGTAGACGCAGGCGATGCCGGCGGCGAAGAGAAACAGGGTCTTCCTGAGCTTGCCCAAATCGGACCGCAGCAACTGGCCGGCGAAGGCGCCTATCATGACCGTGGTCGCGAACGTCATGCTGCTGAGGATCCACGTGTAGGTCGTCCCATCCTGGTAGGGGCCCAGGATGAGCTTGTCGATGTATATGGCGAGGTTCTCCTCCGGCGTCAGCGGTTTGAGCATCAGCAGGCCCCAGTAGGCCAGCAGCAGGACGGCGGTCACGATGAGCTGCCCGCGCAGGCGCAGGCCCAGCAGGAGGATGGAGGAGATGAGATATCCGGCCGCGATGGCCTGGAGCGTGTTGCTGTAGAGCCGGAACTGGGACAGATCGTAGGTCAGCAGCCGGCCCTGGGCGATCATCCCGAAAACCCAGAGGATAATCACGCGGAAGAGGACGTGGACGGTGAGTCGCACCTTGCTCTGGCCCTGTTCGAGTCGTTTTCCAAAGGAGAAGGGCATCGCCGCGCCGACCACGAACAAGAACAGCGGCATGATCAGGTCCCAGGCCGTAAAACCCTCCCATTCCATGTGTCGAACCTGCGGCAGGATATGCCGATTGAACCATGGATTGTCCAGGCCTTTGCCCAGGCCCAGAGCGATCCAATACCCTCCGACGATCCAGAACATATCGAACCCGCGCAGCGCATCGAGGGAAGCCAGTCGTCCTCCGCCAGCGGCCGGCGGCCTTTCTACAAGTACATTCACCAAGCCTTCTGCCTCCGCAGGCTCCATCAGGAACTCTTCCGGCCCCTTGGCCAACTCCTCTGGTACGGTTTCCGGCTCTTGCGGGACATTTGCGGACTCTTCCGGCACATCTGTTGGCTCCGACCGTGAATCCATTGGCTCATCTCCACAGCTTCAACATTTAGATGAATCACACACGCACAGGGACCCCAGCGACGGGATATCAACCGGATGCCATGCAATGCCGGCGCAGGTCTGACTTGTCTTACCACCTCAGCATGCCCACACAAGTGTACGCATGGCACCCTGCCGATGAGACCGGCACCAGCATAACGGCGGGGGGCTCAGGACGCAACCGTTGTCAACCTGAGCGATTGTTGCCGGCACAGATGGCTGCCTCACAGATTTTTTCCGGCGCTTCCATTTTTTTGTAACAGCGATATACTCTGGGGCCACTTAACGGATGAGTATGGCGCCGGTCGCCCCGGGAAAACGGGCCGCAACCCGTATTTCAGTGCAATGAGCGGGGGTCCGCGAGCGTCTGTACAGTACCGGGTCGCCCCGCGTCGACGCGCAGCGGCGGTTTGTCTACCGACTCTCGGTACACACGGTTTGGACGCAAGAGTGCGTATGTGTGGCGGCGGGATCACGGATCTGCGTACCGTCGCCGGTGGCAAAGGCAACATCTCGTGAATCGTATCTGGTTGCGAGGTGCCGGCTCGCGGGTATGGGATATAAGATATGGTGCGACGTTGGGCGTGTGCATGAAACGAAATGTCTTCAAACCGGTGCGCGGGGTGGGCTGTGCCCGCCATATCCACGGTCTGGGCTTGAGACGGTGGGCACGGCCCACCCTACGCCTGCTCAGCCTGTGTCTGTTATGTGGTCCTCTCATCCTGAGTGGGTGCCGGACGGCGGCCGAGCACAGGGAAGAAGCCGATAATGTGGCCGCCGAGATCATCACGCAGAAGCAGGGAGAGGCCCTCGGCCGGACCGAGCCGTTCAGCGTCGAGCGGCCGAGCGATATCCTGAGACGCCGCCTGCTGCTCGAACAGGACCTGCCGTATTCGAGCAAGGCATCCCTGGGGACCGATGAACTGGAGACCATCGAGTATTGGCCGGAGCCGAACTATCCGTATGCCACTTATTCGACGGATGCGAACGTTCCCATTGAGCCGAACCAGTCGGTCAGGCTGTCCCTGATCGATGCCTTGCAGGTCGGGGCGCGCAACAGTAGCGAGTATCAGAAAAGCAAAGAAGACGTCTTCGGGGCCGCTCTCGCTCTGGACCTGCAGCGCAACACGTTTCGCAATATCTTCTTCGGCCAGGGCGAGAGCACGGTCAGTTCGGATGCGGGGGGCGACACGACGACCAACACGGCCAGTAATAGTGGGTCAGCCGGTCTGAGTCGGACATTCGAGAACGGCCTGGCTCTGAGCGGCGCGCTGGCCCTTGATCTGGTCAACCTCCTGCGTCCTAACTGGGCGTCCTCGGCGGGCCTGGTGGGGGATGTCTCGCTGACGCTCCCTCTGCTTCGTGGGGCCGGGCGGCGCATCGTGAGGGAACCGTTGACGCAGGCCGAACGGGACGTCATCTACGCCATCTGGGATTTCGAGCGTTTCAAGCGGACTTTCGC
>CBFDDG010000088.1:0-12596 GCA_965603505.1 uncultured Phycisphaerae bacterium
GACGGTCCGCCAAGAGGCGGTGCTCGTCCTGAACGGCCTGCTGGACTGAATCCGTTGCAGCAAGGGTATTTTGCCCATGTCTCGCAAGGCCATCCGTCACTTGCGCAGGGGGAGGTTCCGGCCCCGTGCTACGAGATCTGGGCCACGAGGTGGTCGAGGATGGGGCCGAGATTATCGAATTGACGGTCGCTTAGCTTGTACTGGACCGACGCGCCGTTTTCATCCGTATAGGTGATCGTGAAGAACCCTTTTGTCTCGAAGTAGGTCTTGTCGATCTTCTCAATGGAATCGTACGGGATCTTCTTGCCGGCGATGACAAGCTCATTCTCATCGGCCACGAGCTTACGATTGCGTATGGCGTAGAAGTATCCGGCGATGAGCACGGCGGCGGCGATGAAGAAAGGCGGGGCTTTCTGATTGATAACAAGCGTACTGTCCGGCGTGCCCTGCTCGTCCGTATGCTCGGCGATGAAGCTCTTACTGACGTATCCATCATACCCGAGCCAGAGCGCCGCCGCGATGCAGACGGCAACATAGATCAGCAGACCACTGCGTTTGTACTTACTCAACGGCGCTTCGATGGCCATGAGGACTCGGGCTCCTTCCAAGAATCACGACGATCGTCTTTGAGCGATCACCTCCGTGAGGGGCTGGACGAAATGACGCACGATCCGCTCGGACATCAGCTCCTCCACCCACTGGCACTGCTGCTCGAAGGCGGCGACCGGGTCAAACCGCTCGTTCGCCCTGGGATACTGCCGAACCGTTAACGACAGGCTGATGGACTCATCGCGGTTCTGCTCCTTCTCGCCGGGCTCGTAGAGGCTCGTCTTGGATTCGACGCTCACGCGGGCCTGAGTGTGATCGTCGTCCGCAAGTGCGATCACCATGGCGGGCGAGAACACGATCGGCTTGGCATGCGGCCAATCCAGTAGCCAGCCGAAAGCGCTCGTGCCGAACAACGCCTCCGCGATCACCTCGTCGTGATTGCCGGCGCAATCGAAATCCATCGAGAACGCCAGATCGAGCGAATCGACGTCCAGCGGGGACACGCCGAGCATGTAGGGTATCAACTCGAGGATCAGCCGATCCTGGTGATACGCCTCCTCGAAGCTCGGCGGATTCACGATGCCGGAGCCGACGCGATCCACCTCGAGGCCCACCCAGCGGTACTGCCCCGTCGCGTGGTCCTCTTCGAGAGAGTATTCGCCGTTATCCCGCCGGAAGAACCGGCCCATCGTCGGAAACTGCCTCTGAATCCGGTCGAAGAACGTTAAGATGGTATCCCGCTCCGTGGGCAGGTCCAACTCGGTGTTCACGTACATATCGATGTAGAAATCGTCGCACAGAGAGCTATAACTATTCACCGGCATGGGGGAAAAACCCTCCACTGCATCATTCTCAGTAGCCAATCAAGCCGTCAACGGCCCGGACTTCGGTCCTGCATCGGCTCGTTCCTCCATTATACGTACAATCCACAATCTGCTCACACCTTTTTTGAGGGAGATGTACGATTCCGAGAATATTTTTGGTGTTATAGGCCCCTGCGATGCCGGCTATTCTTGCGCTTGCTGGGGCTCGGGCAAGCTCAGCTCGGTCGCGGCGGCTCCCAGGGCCGATACGATCGTGAAGATGAATACCTGCCAGACGCCTCGAGTAATGATGAGATGCGTTTCCAGCGGCTGGCCCGGCCCGCCGATCACGGCCGACAGCAACGCCGCCAGAACGCCCGTCAGCGCCCCGCCAGCCGCCGCGCTCACAATCCGCCTGCCCAGGGCGGCCCCGCCGCTGCCCAGGGCGACCAGAGACCCACACAGCAGCGGCACCGAAACAACGAGCCACCAGTACTCTCGGAGAGCGGGCAGTTGGCCGGTGCGAATGAGGTGGCTGTGGTCGAGCATGCCGAAGACAGCCGCCGCCGCCAGAGCGCATGCCCCCACATGCCAGTATCGGGGCCGCAACGAGGCCCGAAGCTCCATGCGCCGCCGCATCCTCCGACGGATCGTGAGCGGCCAGTTGTAGAACAGGCAAAACACCCAATGCTCCAGCAGGGCCCCCCGCTCACCGAACACGGGAACGATCCCCACGCCCTCCGTCGCCCAGTGCACCGCCATGAAGCGGGCCAGGGCCGGGTAGCGGTACGTCATTTGGATGGGAAACGCCAGGTACCCCACGTATTTGAAGAAGCCGAGGAAGACGGCGATGTTGTAGTCCTTGAAGTTCCGCTCGCGCACGACCAGATAGACCACGTAGAGCCCCCGCGTCAGCGACCCGGGCGAGATCGGAACCACCTGGAACAGAGCAACAATGCCCAGCCCGACGCCCCACGCCTGAACGCGCGGCATGTCGGGGTGGGTCAGAACGTAAATCAGTGCGAGCGCTACAGAGACCACCTGCGTCACCGGCAACGTGCAGACATGGACCGCCAAGCTCTTGAGGTACTTCTGAATAAAGGGCTCGCCCAACTGCTGCAGAATCGTCTTCTCATCCTCCTCGCTGAGCATCTGTTTCTTCTGCCCCTCGGCGAGCATGTCGCGCAGCCACTGCTCGCGCAACTCGGCATTGAAATACAACCGAATCGGACGAACGCACAGGTAGGCCAGCTTATCCCTGGCAAATCGCCAGTCGCTCAGAAATCGGTGCAGACCCGCAGGCAGAACCGACAATGGGCAATGCCCCAGGAATCGTCCGGGGTGATCCACGAGCCCCAATGCGCGTTCGGCATCGATTCGCCCCGCTCGATGCCACTCGATCGCCTTCTCGGCCACCCTGGCCCGCCAGGCGTGCCGGCAGTATTGAAGACTGCTCAACATCCGGGCGTAGTGCTCTCGCCAATCGGTCCGCCCCCAAACGCGCCGCAGGACCTTTCCCAGAAACGGCAGAGCGCCCAGCAGAAGGAATACGAGCGTTCGAGTACGGCTCTTCCGCAGCGTTTCCACCCGCTCGTCACCGACGAGATTCTCCACCCTCCAGCCCGTTACGGCGCCGTCGAGCACGGTCGCCCAGAGCCTACTACTGCAGAGCAGCCGGAGATGATTGTGCGTGATATCGGGGACCGAATCACGATACACGCGTTCCGCCGCCTTCAGTTCCGCCAGCATCTCCTGCATGTCCGCAAATTCGGCGCTGTGTGCGGCGGCGAATCGCTCCAGCCGGTCCAGACTGCCCCGATCAAACTGGACCAGCGAGCCCCGGGCAATCCCTTTGAGAATGAGCTTCACGTCGCCGGGGCTCATCGGCAGGAACGGCAGCAGCGCCAGCCCGGCCCGAAAATCGACCGCGGCCAATCCCTCCTGGCCTTGTCGCTTCAGGCAATTGGGCTGACTCTTGCAGGTGGACCATTCGTATTGTCGGGCGAACTCGTGGGCCCCCATCTCGTGGAGCAGCGCAACGAACTCGCTCATGAAGACCTTCTTGGCGCGATACTCGGGCGATCCGAGCCGCTTCTCATCCACGGCCCTGCCCTTCCGCCACTGGCGGAGCAGATCGAGCCGATCATCGACCTCCAGGCGCCACGTTCGCCCGTCGATCCATTCACTGATCTCGCCGCAACTGCCGAGCTGCTCATCCACGAACGTGGCGTGGATGTCCACCACGGCCTGCTCACTGCCGAATTGGATCCCGGCCGCCCGCCGGATGATCTTCTGCCACAGGGCCCCAGCGCGGGCCGCCACCGGATTGACCTGAAGCTGAAAGGGCCCTTGAAAGCCGACCCAGTAGAGCGTGTCTCGGAACAGGCGGGAGAAGCCCGACGGCGGGATCAGAATCTTCATCGCGTAGATGCCGCCCGTCTCAAGGCCGGCGATCTGTCCGCCCTTGAGCCCCAGGACTCTCACCCGATAGACCTGGCCCGCAAAACCGCCTCCCACGAACCGTTCGACGGTAAGACGAACGGTGGCAGTGCCGTTGCCCTCGAAACCGCGGACCTGATACGTCAGCTCGGTGCCGGGCTCATATCGGCCGATCCGCATGGGCCGGCACACGCCCTCGTGACGAAACCGCTCCTGGAGTTGCCCGCAAACCTCAACGCTGTACTCATCCGCCATATCAACCCCTGACGAGCAGTCTCATGCCGATGTAGACGAGGACCGCCGAGCCGAGACCGGCGGCGAGATCGTCCACCAGGATGCCCCAGCCGGCCGGCAGACGTTCCAGTCTTCTTATCGGCCAGGGCTTGGTGATATCCAAAACGCGAAACGCGAAAAAACCGATGCCCGCCACGAGAAGGCTTTCCCAACCGGTCACAAGCCGGGGCAATAGGAGGGGCGCGGCCAGGAACGTCACGGCCTGACCTGCAAATTCATCCATGACCACCTCGCCCGGGTCGTTCTTTCCCGTGGCCGCGATTGCCCCCGGCGCGCAGAGGACGCACGCCACGCACCCAACCGCTGTCATGGCCGCCATTACAATCGTGGCAGCGAAACCCGGCGCATGGAAATACATCAGCAGCCCGAACACAACCGCCGGGGGCAGAGAGCCCCAGGAGCCCGGCGCCACCGGCAACCAACCCAAGCCAAAACACGTCGCGATCAATCGTCTCATACAGATTCCTGCGCCGAACGCCCGAGTCACCTTCATAACTCCGGCGGTCCCCAAGAACTCAGTTAACTCGGTATCACAGGGCCAAGACGATACCCGAACCGGCGCAGTTCGTCAAAGCTTATCGGTGGAGGGCCTACGAATGAAGTTCATCACACGGGCTATGATTGATTCCCGCGCCCGATCTAAATGAATCTGGATGTCATGCTTACCATCACAGGGCAGGCAGGCTGTGCTCGACGCTGGCTCGCTTGAGTTCCGCCTGCAAGTCCTGCAACGATTGACTGACGACATCCGTATCACCGCACACGCTCATGAAATTGGTGTCGCCGTTCCACCGCGGCACGACGTGGATATGCATGTGGCCGGGCAGTCCCGCCCCCGCACAGCGGCCGAAGTTCAGGCCCACGTTGAAGCCATGCGGATGGATTGCCAGAGAAAGCGCCCGCTGCGACTCCCGGACGAGCTTCATCAACTCCAGCATCTCCTCCTCCGACGCCTCGTCGAGGTCCGCAATGTGCCGGGCCGGCGCGACCAACAGATGACCGTTGTTGTAAGGGAATCGGTTCAGGACCACGAGGCTCCGTTCCGTCCGCCACACGACGAGGTTCTCCGCGTCGGCCTCCGGATGTGCAAAATCGTGGCAGAGGAAACACCCGTCGGTCTTTTCGATGTCGCGGATATATGGAATCCGCCACGGCGCCCATAGATTCTCACGTTCCAAAATGCCGCAACCTCCAAGTCAAGAAAAGCACGAAATACGAATGTCGAAATCCGAAACAAATCCGAAATCCAAATGACAGAACGGCACCATGCGAACCCCGTCTTGAATTCCCGTCATTCGGATTCACCTTGCGCTTCCGGTTTCATCAGCTCCATCGCCAACGTCTGATCGATCGTAATGTGCGGATTCGCGCGGATGCCCATGGGGGGCAGCGAGGCCTTTATGCGCATCGTGTACCTCTGCTGCCGCCGCTCGATGCGACCGGCCGTGATGTTGAACAGTTCCTCGCCGGTGCCCTCGAGCCTCAGGACCTCGTACGGGCCGAGGAAGCCGTAGGTCCCGCTCATCTGGAACCGCCCGGAGTACGGCACCGGCCACTCCGAAGGGACCGAATCCGCCAATCCATAGACGCTCTTGATGACCGCCAGAGATCCATCCTCGCTGCGGCGGACCTCGTCGAGCCGGTACTCCACGTCCCGCGCCTTCCGCGTCACCATAGGGGTCGGGACGGAAAGCTGCGACCGCCAGGTCTGCCCGACCGCCACGCCCTCGGTCGAACGCTCGATGCTCGCCACGGCGTCCCAGAGGAACCACTGGCTCGCTAAAAAATCGCCGATCATGTCCGGCTCCTTGATCCGGCCCCGCGATGAATCGCCCCGGAACGCCTTCGTGCCCATCTCTTGGACCAACGCCTCCAACTGCGAGAAGTCAACAATCCGGCCCCGTGGGTCAACCTTGAGCGTAAAGGTCTTGCCCCGCGCCGTCTCGACGGCATCGGTCCCGAAAGAACGTCCGCCGGCTCCGCTGCTGCGCCTGGCCTCGATGGATTCAACCGCGGCGCGAACCGTGCTGATCCCGTATGGGTCCACTTCGATCGGTTCGTACGCGACGACCATCTCCAGGTCTTCCGTTTGCTCCTGCACCCGGTTGCTGCTCGCCTCGGCGCCCGGCTCCCAGTCCAGAACAATATCTTTGTGCGAAACGAACTTATAGCGGAGCACCTGGTCCGGCTCGAAATCCACGGTGAGCAACACGCGCCCGCCGTCCGCGGCTCGCGCCGCCTCCGTTTCATCGCCGGGCGCCCGGCACCCAGCGACCGCCGCCGACAGAACCACGCCCAGAATCACCCATCGCAGCGCCAATGCATTTCCTTTCATAGGAGACCGTTCGACTCTATCCCGATTCTCAGCGATCAGGGCACAAGCTCCACCCGGTGCAGCCACGTCGCCGCCATCTTCAGGGCCGCCAATCCGTCGCTGTCCCGTATCGTCCCGGGATCTGCAATCGCCCATTCCGTACGCATCTGTTCGGCGTACTCGCGAACGCGCCCGTTATCGAGGTCCAGCTCAAACCGTCCGTCGTAGTCGCCGGAAACATCCAACATCATGGGACCGAAGTTGCCCTGCTGGGACAAATCCGCGCGCGCCCCCGGCGGAATCGCCTTCATCGCCACGACGGCCACACGGCCGTTGTCCTGCCGCACCTGCTCGAGCGTATACACGCGCTCGAAGGACTTCGGGCCCATGTCACCGAACGAGAACGTCTTGACGTCGCTCCAGCTCTGTCCCGGCCGCACCGGGCCTTCTTCCAGAATCGCAAGCGGAATGACGGTATGCCGCGCCCTGATTTCGTCCTCGGCAATCAGCTTCATCGCCGCATTGCGCCCCCCCGGCACGTCCTGCACGGCCTGTCGCAGCGGTTCGAGATCGCCGACCGCCACAACCTGCCCTTTGGGAGACATCTGGAGCGTGTAGCTCTTTCCGACCAGCACGGCCAGCGAGGCATTCTGCTCGCCCTGCCTCGCACTGTCAAAATCGAGCACCACGTTGTCGCGAAAATCGCCCGCATATTTCAGGGCTGCGATCCTAATCTCCAGCACGGCACTGCCGTCGTCCCGCACCTCTTGCACCTGCTGATTGAGCGTCATCTCGACGCGATTGCCCCGCCGCCCGTCCTTGAACCGCGCCGGTTTGGCCGAGGGCGAACCCACCCATTCGACGCTCTTGTACGACTCCGTGGTAACCTTGTACGTCGTCGCCTCCCCCGCCACAAACCGCAGCGCCAGCTCCACAGCCGCATCCGATTCCGCTGGCTCGCTTTCCTCCGCCTCCACTGCAATCTCAGGCACAGCCTCTTCGCGCGGCCCCTCCACCGGCGCAACCTCCTGCGGCTGCACAACCGCACCCGCATCCACAGCATCCGGCTCACTCTCAACCGCCGGACCTGTGGCACCGCCCTCATGGCAGCCCGAGCCCGCCAGCAGGCCGACGATCAACCCGCCGCAAAGCCCCCAGACAAATCCACTCTTCTTCGCCATCGAATCTCCAAACAACCACCCGCAACGGGCCCAATCCCCCCTGCTGTAAAGGTCGATTGTAGGCCCAACCCCCCCCCAGGCAACGTTTTTCCGGTAGTCGCCGGCCTCGGGCCCATCTGTCAATTCGTTCGCGACGTCTCGCCAGACAATTCTCGATTGAGGATTTGACCGCCCACCATCTCCCTTGTCGTTTGCTTCTCGCAAAGTGCATAAGTCTGTCCGCTCGCTTTTGGCTCTCATGGACCCTTTTCTGTTGCTTCGGTCTCAAGTCCCACTTATTATGGGTTCACCTGTGGTTCTTGGAAGGTTGTCTCATTATGCTGGATCACCTTAGAATTGAGGGATTCCGAACGTTCGAGAAGTATACGGTCGCCGACCTTGGCCGCGTGAACCTCCTTGTCGGGCGCAACAACAGCGGCAAGACTACAATCCTGGAGGCTGCCGAGATGCTCCTTTTTTCTGAGGGTCCCTCAACTGTTGTCGGATGTGCCCTGCGAAGAGGCGAGATGTATGTACAAAGAGAATACGCCAAGCCCGGGAGATATGTGGATGCAGGCCACTTGTTTCACGGGCATACTATAGAAGTCGAAACGAGGTTCCGAATCAGTGGGTCAGAGAGTGGCTCGCCGCTGTCGCTGGTATGCCAGATAGAGCCCTGGGAAGGAAGTCCGCGAGCAGAACCGTCCCTGTCGTTTGAGATGGATGATCGCGCGTACGCAGATGAGCAGGTCTCGGAGCCGCTCATGTCGCTTTCCATCCGGCATAGTTCTCAGGAGCAGGCCTCGGTGCTCCCGATGACCATCTCCGGAGGCGTGCCTCTTGATAGTCTCGTGCGGACGAGGCCAAGCTCGATGGAGAAGCCTGTGAGTTTTGTCAGAACGGAGGCCCTGGATAGTGTGGAGCTTCGCGAGTTCTGGAACGCGATAGCCCTGACCGAAGAGGAGGCCAACGTAACCGAGAACCTGCGAATCCTTGAGTCAAGGATTGAGCGAATCGCATTCCTGAGCACCAGACCTGCGAGATATGGCACCTCCTCTGAGGGAATATACCTGCGACTGCGCGATGTGGAAGGCCGAATCCCATTAGGCAGCCTCGGCGACGGAATTAGGCACTTGTTGACCTTGTCGCTAGCCGTGAGCCGCTCTCGTCAAGGTTTTGTCATGATTGACGAGATCGACACGGGCCTGCATCACTCTGTCATGGCGGATATGTGGCGTGTTCTCATCGCAGCGGCTCAGCGCCTGAATGTGCAGGTATTCGCAACTACTCACAGTCTGGATTGCGTTCGTAGTCTGGCGTGGTTAGCCGACACGCAGTCTGAGTTGTGCAGGAGTGTGCGAATGCACAGAGTAGATAGCGAACGCCCTGGTACCATTGTATACGGTCCAGACGAAATCTCTATTGCCGCTGAGCAGCATGTGGAACTCCGTGGATGATACGTGAAAGTTCTCCATGCCGACTCCTCGTCGAAGGTTCAGATGATAAACACTCTGTCCTTCATCTGATGAAGAGGCATGGCATCGATTGGGATCGTACAACACCTTGGCTCCCCTATGTGCATGACTGCAACGGTTTTACCCCCCTTGTTGACGCGTTGAAGGTATCCGCCAAATCCTATCATCGCTTGGGCATTATGGTTGATGCGAATGCCAACGTGCAGCAGCGATGGCTTCAGGTAAAGGAGGGGTTGGGCCGTGCGGGCGTCACTCTGCCCGCGTCTCCGGAGCCGAATGGTGTGGTCGTTCGTGGCATATATCCAGACTGGAAGGTTGGCGTGTGGCTCATGCCGGACAATCAGAGCCAAGGTCAGCTTGAGGACTTCCTCGGAAAACTGGTACCGCAAGATGACGCGTGCTGGGTATACGCTGTCGAGGCAGCTAGACATGCGAAGGGATTAGGCGCACGGTTTGCAGAGAAGGACTTCTGCAAGGCTGGAATCCACACATGGCTCGCATGGCAGGAGACGCCCGGCTTGCCGTTCGGAACAGCGATCACGGCGAAGTACTTCGGCGTCGATTCCCCAGAGGCCCTCAGGTTCGTCCAATGGTTCAAGCGACTATTCTCATGAGGTTTCTAGCGCAACGTGTCACATATCACCATCAGTGACAGCCATCTGTTTCGATCCCGGCTGGTTAGATCTGGCGGGTGCGGCGGACCTCTTCGAGGTTGGCCTTGGCCGGGGGGACGTTGGCGATAAAGTTGCTGATCTTCTCGCAGGGGTAATCGTCGCACAGGGCGCAGTTGGCCACCTTGCGGTTCTGGCCGCACTTGCGGATCTCGCACTCGCTGCAATGGGCGACGTGCACGCCCTCGGGTTCCAGGCAGCCCATGCAGTTGATGTCCTCGGGCTTGAGGTCCACGCTGAACTGCTTCGACCACTCCGCGGCGGTCTTGGCCCGCAGGGCCTGGTCGTCGGTCTGACGGGCGATGAAGGCCGGACACGTCGCACAGTCCAGCCCGCACACGGCCAGCATCTTGGTATCTCGCTTGTTCTGCTCCATACAACCTGCTCCCATCATGCCCGCGGCGGCGACGGAGGCCACGGTGGTCGCCAGGAAATCGCGACGCGACAGATTCGAGTGATTCGGCTCCATACCTTCTTCTCCGCCTCAAAAAACCACACTGACGTCCAATTCCACAGGGGGTATTGTAGGTCAAGAGGCCAGAAAAGCAATGGGAATCGGCGCGAGTGAAAAGTGAGAAGTGAGAAGTGATAAGCCGGACTGCGGCGGGGCTTGGAACTGTTTGCGTCATCCACATCGGGCCTGTGGCTTGAGCTTCTGGATCTTCTCCTGAAGCCACAGGTCGACCATGGTGTGGGCGGAGACGCCTCGTTCTCTGGCCTCGCGCCGAATGGTCTCGGACAGGCCTTTCTCGATAGCATAGAGCGACTCCTCGGACTCCAGATCCACATCGGCTCGTGCGGGCTTCGTCTTATCCCAGAAGTCGGACAGATCGTGTTCGTCCCAGAACTCGCCGATGGCGGCATACACGTTCTCGCCACGGCGATGCCCATTCTCCACGAAGCGGAACATGGCATGGCCTTGAATGACCTGACGGACCTCGTCACGGGACACCGTGTGCTTGTGTTCTATCTTCTCGACGACCGAATCGAGCCATATGATGCCTCTTACCTTCATCGTGATTGATTCTGTTGCAGACGTGGGCAGTTGTCAAGGCAGGAATCCGCCAAAGGCGCCGTCGGAATCGGATATAAACCGATGATTTGCAGGAGCTTATCCGCGTTCATCGGTGGTCCCGAGGTCGTCGCTCGTGGCCCGTGTCCCGGTTTCCGACAGCGATTTACGTCAGAAGCAAAGACTGCGTTTTCCGCATTTGGGGCACCAGCGGACAAAAGGACGTGTCGCACGGCGGCCCGGAAGGGTCCCCTCCGCCGATCTATGGCCGGTGGGATCCCGAATCTCCGCTGGCACCCCTCAAGCGCTAAACGCTTTGGTTCCGGCCGAAGGCCGAGTTGCATAGATCATTGTAAGTCTTTATCGAGAAACGCGTTAGGCGTCACTCACAAAATGCGATGGGGCCGAATTTTTATTTGACGCCGAACATGGATTTTTGTATTGTGCTCATGTAACAATCAGGATAGCGATTGAATGGGAAACGCGCGATGGTAGACCGCAACATCGTAGCCGGCAACTCGGTGGAACCCGGAGTGGTCCACAGGACGCACCCGCCGAGGGTCTACCTGCCGCATCATTCCAACATTCCCGGAACCCTTCGCCGGGGGCCGAGGAGCCAAGTATGCAAAACAAAGCCAATTCGCGGGGCTGAGATTGCTTCGTCGCTGCGCTCCTCGCAATGACGAGAAGGGCCGAGGGCCATGGTGTGAAACAAAGCCAATTTGGGCGGAGATGGGGCATCTGGGAAAAATGGCGGGCGTGGCGAATTCGCGGATTCGCCCCGCCGGGCAGGGCCGCCAGTGGGGCCGGCCAGCGTGTTTTTCCTTTATTCATCCGGCGTCGGCGGCTACACTTGGGCTTTTCGCATCCTTCTGTACGTTACGTTTATGGTTCGGGAGTTGACAGAGCATGAGAAGTGACGAAGTCAAGAAAGGTTTCCAGCGGGCGCCGCATAGGGGCCTGCTCCGTGCCTGCGGGCTGAGCAGCGCCGATATCGACAAGCCCTTTATCGGCATCGCCAACAGCTTCTGCGAGGTCGTTCCGGGGCACGTTCATTTAGACGAGGTGGCTCGCGTGGTCAAGGATGCCGTCCGGCAGGCCGGGGGCGTGCCGTTCGAGTTCAACACGATCGCCATCTGCGACGGCGTGGCCATGGGCCATACCGGCATGAAGTATTCGCTGGCCTCGCGTGAAATCGTGGCCGATTCGGTCGAATCGATGGTCCGCGCGCACTGCTTCGACGGCCTGATCTGCATCGCCAACTGCGATAAGATCGTGCCGGGCATGCTGATGGCCGCCGTGCGGCTGAATATCCCGACCCTCTACGTCTCCGGCGGGCCCATGAAGGCCGGCAAGGCGAAAGACGGCAAGGCCGTCGATCTCATCAGCATCTTCGAGGGCGTCGCCCAGTTCAAGGCCGGCAAGATCACCGAGGCCCAGCTCACGGAGCTCGAATGCACCGGCTGCCCGACGCAGGGAAGCTGCTCCGGTATGTTCACCGCCAACTCGATGAACTGCTTAGCCGAGGCCATCGGCATGGCCCTGCCCGGCAATGGGACCATCCTTGCCGTCGACCCTCGCCGCCAAGGGCTGTACAAGGCCGCCGGCAAACAGATTGTCAAGCTGATCGAAAGCGATCTGAAGCCGCTCGAAATCATCAGTCTCAAGTCGATGGATAACGCCCTGGCGCTCGATATGGCCATGGGCGGCTCGACCAACACCGTGCTGCACACGCTCGCCATCGCCAGCGAGGCGGGCATCCAGTACGACCTCGACCGCATCAACGCGATCTCCGCCCGCTGCCCGAATATCTGCAAGGTCTCACCGTCGAGCAGCCTCCACGTCGAGGATGTTGACGCCGCCGGCGGTATCAGCGCGA
>CBFDDG010000089.1:0-12409 GCA_965603505.1 uncultured Phycisphaerae bacterium
CGTGCTCTTCGACGGGACCGCGGCATCGATGGCGAACTGGACCGACACCAAGAAGAATCCCTCCAAGTGGCGTGTGGCCGACGGCTACATGGAGTCGGTCAAAGGGGCCGGATATATCCAGACGAAGAATGAATTCGGCTCGTGCCAGTTGCACGTCGAATTCGCTACTCCGTCCAGAGTGCAAGGCTCGAGCCAGGGCCGGGGCAACAGCGGCGTCTTCCTCCAGGGACAGTACGAGGTCCAGGTGCTCGACTCATACGACAACAAGACCTATCCCGACGGCCAGTGTTCGGCGCTGTACGGGCGAGCCGTACCACTGGCCAACGCCTGCCGCAAGCCCGGCGCGTGGCAGACCTATGATATCATCTACCATCGGCCTACGTTCGACAAGGACGACAACGTCGTGCGGAAGGCAACCTTCACGGTCTTCCAGAATGGCATCCTCGTCCAGGACCACGTGGTGCTGACAGGCGGCACCGGCTGGCGCGGCCCGCACGCGATTTCCGACTACGAGCCGCACGCCGACAAAGGCCCGATCATGCTCCAGGACCATGGCAATCCCGTCCGCTACCGCAACATCTGGGTCCGCGAGCTCAAGGACTGACGTCCACGACTCACCATTGTCCCCATCGGGGCGGCCTCTCCGAGCCGCCCCGCTTTTTTGCGCCCGTCCGCAAGGCCCCTACCGAATCTGCGATCAGCATCGCAATAATCCCATGGTCCTTGCGCCCGAGCCGCTGAAGGAGAACCGCGACTACGTCATCGCCGGCCGCATGGGCGCAGGCACGGGCGAGGTGGAAATCGAGGTCGTTCTCAACGGTACCAAGCCCGCAGCGAGCAAGCCCATCGGCGTCAACCCGGCCGCCTCACTTATTCAATGGTTTGGATCTCGTCCCGCGTGTCGAATCGGCCGCGCCGGTCCTTTTCGACACGATACGTGGCCCGGTACGTTCGCCCGGACGGCAGACGCGGGCTCTGGAGCACCCAACGACGCTGCTCGGCGTCGGAATCCACCAACGTGTAGGAGGTCACCACCTGGTCCGGGTCGGCGCCGGGCACGACGAACCAATGCCGGATAGTCTCTGTGTCACTACCCCGGACGTGGTCGATCTGCCATTGGCCGCCTTGAGCGGCCCAGCGAGCCAGTGCTTCCGGCCCGGAGGGAAGCGTGCCGTGCTCCTGGCAGTACATGCTGAGCATCAAAGGGATGTAGCTGTGCAGATGGCCGTGCACAATGCGATCAGCTCGCTCTTCGACGGACAGGCCGCTTTCACTGCTGCAGTGGGCCACGTACGGGGCAAAGTCCACTTCCGACAAGGCCAGAGCCTCCCACGGCGGACCGCCGGTCACCTCGTCCACGAGAGCGCCGAGGGTTTGTTTGATTTCTTGCCATGTGGTTTGGGCGCGTTCGAGCTCGTGCATGTCCGCCGCGTGCCGCGCCGTATCAAGGGCCTCTCCCAGTACGGACAAGCGCTGCGCGAATTGCCGGCCTGCTTGGGCCATGTCCTCGGGCAGCTCGCGAGTTGTGGCCGAAACGTCCCGCACGGTGGCGCGGCCGTCAACAATATCCACGATCCGCACGGCCACCTCGTCCTGCGGCGCACGCGCGTTGCCCGTGAGGGCCAGAGAAGTGCCGGCATCCAGCCACAGGATGGGCGATATGGGCGCCTGGCAGACCGGCTGGTCTTTGCCCGTTTTCGTATGGAGGAGATGCAGCGTATAGTCCTTCCTGCGGACTTCCCAATACGCCACGAAGGAGCCGTCCGGGCTGAAGGTGGGCAGCACCGCCCCTGCGTCGGTGAGAAAGGTGACTTGTTGGGCCGGGCCGCCCGGCACGGACGCGCGGTACAGATTCCCGGTGCACGGCACGCCTTGATACCAGCGACCGCCCCGGGTGAAGCCCGAGGCGTATACGATCTCCTGACCCTCCGGCGCAAACACGGCGCCGGCGCCATGGAGGCCGGTTTCGACCACCTCACCGGTCAGGGTATCGACGAGGACCAGCGAATGGTCCGTCACATAGCCTTCTGCCTTGGATACCACCAGCCAGCGCGAATCGGGCGACCAGTTGGGGCATGTCTTGATCGCACCGTCCAGCCTCTTCGTCACTTCCGCTGATTCCATATCGATCACGAACAGGCCGAATTCGCGCTCTTGTCCCGCGTCCCGATCCCGGCTCCCGACAAAAGCGAGCTTGCGCCGATCCGGCGACATCGACAGGTACACCGGATCACAGCCCTGAAGGTGGGGCGTCAGCATCTTGGCGCCGGTCTTGAGGTTCACCAGGAGGACCTGATCCTCGACAAGGGCTCTACCCGCGCCGCCGATACCGCCGCCGAAGCGAGCGTGGATCAGACTGCCCACGTTGATCAGAGCCACATCCCCGTCCACGCGCAGAATGACCCTCGGTGACGAGCCGAAAAAACCGGTGACATGGCGAGGCTCCTGTCCTTCTCGGTCGAGGGCCCAGAGCGAATGAACGGCACTGGCAACCACGGGCAGCGAATACAGGATGGTCGGCCCGGACTGGCGGCCCGGTTCGCCCAGCCATTGCTGTGTGTACTCTGTGTTTCGCACGGCAGTCACCGTAGCCTTGTTCGCGGCCACCACACTGCGCTGCGTGGCATGAACGGTCTGGGGCCCGTTCCATCCGCACACTTGCACCGTTCCTGATAGCACGGTCAATACCGTAAACGCTCTCTGTATGATCTCTTTCGGGGACATGGTCGCTCCCTTCTCTGGGCCAAGATCGGAAAACACCTGACAGTTGAATTGCGTGCCGAGCACGTTCAGCGTTGCCGTCGGGGTCTCCACGGCAAAGAGCTGAGCGGGGCTCGGCGTGATGTTGGCGCGCAGCTCGCCTCGGACCAGGCGCAGCGTGGACTCCGGATCGGATCGAAGATGGCAGCATTGGACCTGCGTTCCTTCGCAAAGCCAGATATCGCTCCGATCGTGCAGGCGGATCCGGAGTGCGCCCGTCGGTCCGACGGAAAGGGTGTCTCCGATGCCGACGGATTGGCCCGAGGCCAGGGCATGTCTACGGCCCTGTGGGTCGGTGCGGGTACAACGGCCCCGTGCAATTTCGATCTGTCCGAAGGTCACCGAGGCCGCGGGCTTATCGAGGCCGGGCCTCTCGCGCAGGATGACATCTCGTCCCAGGATCAGAGCCAGAATGAGAACCGCCGCTGCCGCCGCGCTCCAGACCCACCACCGGGTCCGACGGTCCGGTGTTCCTGTCGCTTTGCGTTCACGAGCGCTGCGTTGTTCTTCGACTCCAAGAGCCGATTCGATGTTCTGCCAGATTGCCTCTCGACGGCTGTGATCCATCCGAGGTGGATCGGGGGCTTGTTTGAGAAGCGACTCAATGTCCGGCGGTTGATCATTACCCATGACTATATCCTGCCCGTATCCAACGGTTCCTCCGCGTTCACGATGCGTGTATAGGCGTTGCGAAAAGCGGCACGGGCCCGGCTCAGCGACGACTCGGTCGCCTTGGCCGTCAGGCCCAGCCGTTCGGAAATTGCTTGCACGGTCAATCCTTCACAATACTTCAGCCGCAGCACCTGCTCCCATTGTGGCTTTAAGGCGGACAGAGCAGCCCCGATGAGGAGTCTTTGCTCTGCAGAGAGTATCCTGTCGTCAGGTGCGGGGGCGGGGTCTACTGTCTCAGACGCGACGTGGCCTGTGCCCGATCCCGCTGCCGGTGATAGCACGATTCGGCCGGTTCGCCTGCGAAGAGCCCGCGCACGCCGCGACAGAATCCGCAACGCAATCCCTTTCAACCAGGGCAGCAGATCAGCGGCGTCTCCATGAAACCCATCAATGGTTTCCAGGGCTCGCTGAAACACCTCCTGGGTGATGTCCTCAGCGACATCGGCCCGGGCCCGGCAGCGGTAGTACGCATGGCGATAGACCCCGTCCACCAGCGTCTCGTACATACAACGCCAGCTCTCATGCTCCTTGCGCCTCAGTCCGCCGATACTGAAGCCGAACTCCGACAATTCCTGTCCTCCGCGCACGTGTCAGCTTTGTACTTCTTCGGAAGGCCTTCACTCTTCTCTTTGCCCCAACGGGCCCAAATCCTTCAGAGAATTTTCTATTTTCCAGGAGGGGCGTCTCCACTTGACGCGAGCAGCCCCTACATGCAGTATACCCCTCTCTGAATGCCCGAGCAAATCCGGTCGCAGGAAAGGACTCTCCGCAAAACCACCAGAAGTTTCTGGAGTGGTTTGCCGATGCGGCGGCGTGCCGCCGTTATATCGTGGGTTGCCGTGACCGATCTCGATGATCAGGCTGTTGTGCGGTTCGTCGGCGTCGGCCTCGCCGAAGTAGAGAATGGGCAGGATTTGGCCGCCAATGCTCTGATAGCGAAACCAGACACAGATCGTCCCATACGTAAGCTCGCCGATCCGCAATGGGGCCAGGCCGGCCTCGTCGCGGATGAGGATCTCGTCGCGGGTGCTGTCAAAGACGGCCGCCCGCGCGATCGCGCCCCGGCCGTAGGTAATATTGTAGGCGGTGCCGTGCAGGCCGTGAGGCCCGTCGTCCCACGCGATGGGGTCCAAGTCGCCGTCCAGCCTCCAGTGGGGGACCAAATGCTCGTCTGCGCCGTTGCAGAGACCGGCGGTAGCTGTCAGGATAATCACCGTTGCCAACGTGCCCATGAGCCTCATCGTGTCACCCTTTCCGAACGACCCGGGGCGGCCGGCACCAGAGCCGCCCCGTCTCTTTGCGCATGCCCGGGAGGCCAGTGCCGAATCTGCGTTCAGCGTCCAAGCCCTGGGAGGTGGAAGGACAGACGAACAGGGCTTGAAACGTCGGGACCGATATGGTATGCCTTTGGCCAGGAGCAGGCCGAAGGCTTCAGCTCATCACGCTCATGGCATCCTGCTCTGCGGTTGTAAGAGCAGGCGCCCGGGCAGCCCCGAAACATGCCTGGAGGTAAAAGATGGCGCTAGATACGACATTCATTCGAAGATGGATGCCGCTGTGTTTGATGGTAGTCGGATTCTGTCGGCCGGCCCCGGCGGCTGAACCGCAGCCGTCGATACCCAAAGCCAAGCCTATTCTGAGCAAGGCCAGCTACCGACGTCTACAGCCCGGAGTATTCATGAAGCGCTGGCTGGTGCTCGGTCCCGTGCCCGTCTTTGCGGACGAGTCTGCGGAAAAGGACGAGCAAAAACAGAAGGCGGTATTCGAATCCGATCCGCTCCCGACCAAGCGGTTCCGGCGGAAGGTCACGATCGACGGCAAGGGATACGAGTGGACTCCACTGACATCCGATGGTCCGACGGTGAACCTCATCGGCCGGTGGGACCGGGACGATTATTCGACCGCCTACGCCTGGGCGCGGATCAACGCGGCCGAGGAGCAGCGCGCCCTGTTGGGAATCGGAAGTGACGACGCCGTCAAAGTCTGGCTCAACGGTGAGCTGGTCCATGAAAACTGGGTGATGCGCGGGTGTGTGAAGGATAGCGATCTGGTTCCAGTGACGCTGCGTCAAGGCAAGAACCATCTGGTCCTGAAGATTCAGAACGGGACCCAGGACTGGGCCTTCACCTGTCGGAGGCTCGGGCCCAAGGCACTGACGGAGAAGCTCATCACCTCGGTCCAGAGCGGGCATCTCGATCCCATCGATCAGCTCGTGGAGTACGGGGCCGACATCAACGGCGCGGTCGGGCCCGGCCTGACCGCCCTGCACATCGCGCGGATCGCCGGCCGGACCGATGCTGTCGAGCAGCTCACCGCGAAGGGGGCCGACGCCAACATCCCGATGCCGGCAAAAGAGAAGATCGTCGACTGGTTCTTCAACCGCGTGATCAAACCGAAATACCCGGGCGCGGCCGTCCTGATCGCCCGTGACGGTCAGATCGTTTACGAGAAAGGTCACGGATACGCGGATATCGGTCACGCGGCGAGGATCACACCGGAAACCGTTTTCCGCATTGGCTCGGTGACCAAGCAGTTCACCGCCGCCGCGATTCTGAAGCTCCAGGAAGACGCCCGACTCAGCGTCCAGGACAAGCTCTCCAAGTTCCTGCCCGACTTCCCGCGCGGGGACGAAGTGACGCTGCATCACCTGCTGACCCACACCTCGGGGATCCACAGCTATACCAGTGACCCCAATTTCATGAAGACTGTCATGACCGAGATCAGCCCGGGAGAATTGATCGACTCCTTCAAAGACGATAAATTCGACTTCGAGCCAGGCGAGGGCCAGAGCTACTGCAACTCCGGGTATTTCCTGCTGGGCTATATCGTCGAGAAGGTCAGCGGCAAATCCTTCGAGGAGTATCTCAGGGAGGTATTCTTCGAGCCGCTGGGCATGGAGAGCACGGGCATCCACCGCTGGAACCTGGTTCTCGACCACGAGGCGACCGGCTATTCCTTCAGCAGCGGCAAAGTCGAAAAGGCCATGAACTGGGACATGTCGTGGGCCGGCGGTGCCGGGGCCTTGTACTCCACCGTGGGCGATCTGTATCGGTGGAACGAGGGGCTGTTCAGCGGCCAAGTTCTCAGCGAAGCGAGTCTCAAGGCGGCGTTCTCCCCCGCCACCCTCAACAACGGCGAGATCGGCAGGGGCACCGGCGTTGGCGGCAGCGGTTACGGCTACGGATGGGGCATCGGCGAGCTGCGCGGACTGCCCCAGATCGCGCACAGCGGCGGACTGCACGGATTCAGCAGTTACCTGATGCGACTGCCCGAGGAAAAGCTCACCGTGACGGTGCTCGCCAACTGTCTGCCCACCATTCCCGAGCTGACCACCTCGGGCTTTGGCCGTCAAATCGCGGAGGTCTACCTGTTCGAGAAGATGGACGAGCAGACGTCTTTCGCTACGGATACGACAGTAGATCCAAGCATGTACGACGACTACGCGGGCCGCTATGACTACGGCAACAGCATGGTCCTGACAGTAATGCGGGACGGGGACCGGCTGCTGGCACAGATGACCGGCCAGAGTCAAGCCGAGATCTTCCCGCGTTCCGAAACGGAGTTCTTCTGGAAAGACGTCGACGCGCAGATCACATTCGTACGGGATGAGACGGGGACGGTGACCGGCGCGATCCACCGGCAAGGCGGCGCCGAGCTAAACGTCGTGAAGCTGAAGGACGAGCCCGTCGTGGAGATTGACGCGGCCATCACCGACGCCTACGTTGGCGAATACGAAATGGAGAGGGTGGGCACGCTGAAGATCACCAAGGAGGACGGACGCCTCCACGGCCGCTTGGGCAGCCAGCCGAAGTTCGAACTGTTCGCGCGCACGGAAACCGAGTTCTTCCTCAAAATCGTCCAAGCCGACATTACCTTCACCAGGGACGAAAAAGGAGATGTGACGGGCCTGACCCTGAAGCAGTCGGGCATGACCCTGAAGGGCAAGAAGGTCAAGTAGACAATCGGCGCACCTGGGCTGCCACGCTCATGCCTCCGCGACCGGGCAAGGCGCTTGCAGAACTTACTCGCCGCCGGGCTGATCTGAAAGCTGTTCGATGAAGAAGTCCACGAGGCGGACTCGCTCTTCAGGCGGCGTGTCGGCCATGATGGCAACACAGGGAATGCCGAGCAGGTCGCACTGGGCTTTGAGAAACATCGCGTGGCGCGGGTGGTGAATCACCTCGTTCGCATTAACCGGCTCGGTGTCCGGCCTGAGATTGCTCGTGTATAGAGGGGGATCGTTCGCATCCATGAAGGCGGGCATGTCGAGGAACGCCCGCATCGCAACGATATCCGGGTCCCAGAGCCGACTGCGGTCCTCGATGCCGTAGAGGTCCAGGTCCTCGCGGGAATTCATGACCTCGGGCCAGTTCGGATCGATGCCGAGAATCTCGGGCCATTGCACGAAATCGTAGGTCGCCTGCGAGTTCAGGTGGCCCATCGCGGCCAGGCGCGTGGACTCCCAGAGCACGGGGTCCTCGCTGTTCGGGTCGGCCAAATCATCGTGGAAGCCGAGCCAGATGGCGGTCCCACCGCCGGCTGAGCCGCCGTAGGCTGCGATCCGCGCCTTGTCGATGTTCCATTCGCCCGCCCGGTGGCGGAGGAACTGGATCGCGCGGGCGCAATCGAGCATGATCCGGTCCAGCGTGGTCGTCATTCGGAACCGGTAATTGATCGCGGCGAAGGAGACGCCGTTTTCGAGGTAACGGGCGATCTCGGCGAGACCCGATGCCGTGCGGATCGTGGTCTTGTCGCCGGAGCGGAAGCCGCCGCCGTGGATGTAGACGACCACCGGGGTCGGCTCGTTCGAGTCCGCCTGCCAGAAGTCGAGGACGTTTCGCTCGTGGGGGCCGTACGGGACGTCTTCATAGGTCGGCACCGGGCCGAATGCGGATTCGTAGAGCCCGCTCACCTCGTTGGCGTCGAGCGGCTTGTCATAGATACGGACGTCGTCGATGCTGCCCTGGAAGTGGTAGAAGCGGTCGTCCTTGCCGTAGCGGCCGTAGCCGATGGCGAGTGTCTCCTGCACCGGGACGGAGGCGAAGAAATCCGTGTAGGTCGCGTCGGAGCCGAGGTTGTAGTGCCGCCGGGTCATCTCCTGGCCGTCCAGATAGCCGGTATTGCCTTCGGGCCCGACCACGGCGGCGAAGTGGTACCAGCGGTCCGGCTCGAGATTCACGCCGGAATCGTAGCAGAAGCGGGCGTTGATGATCGTGAAGTAGAGCCTTCGGTTCTGCGGGTTGTTGCCGTGGCCGATCTCGACGATCAGGCTGTTGTGCGGCGCATCGGCGTCGGCCTCCCCGAAATAGAAGATAGGCAGGATCTGGCCGCCCACGCTCTCAAAGCGAAACCAGACGCAGATCGTGCCATACGCAAGCTCGCCGATCCGAAGTGGGGCCAGACCGGCCTCGTCGCGGATGAGGATCTCGTCGCGGGTGCTGTCAAAGACGGCCGCCAAGCCGATCGCGCCCCGCCCGTAGGCAATATTATAGGCGGTGCCGTGCAGGCCGTGAGGCCCGTCGTCCCACACGACGGGGTCCAGGTCCCCGTCCAGCCTCCAATGGCCGACCAGATGCTCGTCTGCTCCACTGCAGAGACTGGCGGCAGCCGTCAGGATAACCGCCGTTGCCAACCTACCCATGAGCTTCATCGTGTCACCCTTTCCGAACGACCTGGGCCGGACCGCCGTGAAGGCGACAGTGCACTTCACGAAGTGCCGATCCTCATCCACAGTATACCACGCCGGCCCGGAGGTTATGCGCGTTTTTCGCGATAAGCCGTCGCGCGGGTGATGTTGGGTTGCCGGGCTGAACCCACACGCTATAATCGACGTACGAGCAACCAGTCAGGAGGTATGAGGATATGAGTAAAGAAGCTCTGGAAGTGAGGCGGTTGCCGGCGCGGCTGACCAGCGACCCGAGGCACACGATCACACGGTTCTTCTGGCTCGGGCCCGCTCGGGCGAAGAGAGTCGTCGAGCGAGTGATGCGGCTGAGCGATGAGCAGACGACCGACCTGCTGGCGCGGACCATGCAGGAGTTCGACCACCTGCACGTCGAGTTAGCGGACGTCTTCCTCAATCACTACGAGGAAGTGGCCCAGCACGTGGACATGCCCGGCCCCCTGACCGCTGACAGAAAACGCCTCCTCGGGGCCTATTTCACACTCGAATACGCCTTTGCCTCCGTCGCGATGTTCAACCCGTCCATCGCCCCGGCCATCAATCAGCAGGGTGTCGAGCCCGGGTCGCTGCGATTCGCCATGAGCTTGCGCTGCATCGGGGAGGGGCATCTCAGCAGCATTGTGTTCCGGCGGGGAATTGTGGACCGCCGAGGGAATATTACGCTGGAGCCGGCCGGCCCGTATCGGGAGCCCAAGCGAACATTCGAGGACCGCCGGGTTTCCAAAGCCGAGGCCCGCGCCAAGCTGGCCCAACTTGGCGTCCGCGAGACGGCGTTGGAAGCCGTCCTCGAACGGCTGAAAGACCCGTTCAACCTGCTGGTTCTGCGAGCCCTGCTCTGTCGAATGCAGACAGACACCGGAGGAATCCGGCTCTGTGATGACGATATCTGGAAAATCGAGTGGCTGACCTCGTGCGACTACCGCGTCGAGATCGCTCCCGACGCCAACATCAGTCAGGTCGTGCTGTTCCCGATCTGCGAGGCGGAGTCGCGGGGCATGGAGGACATGCGCATCGTGCGGTTCACGGACGACGACGGCTCGATGCGCTACTACGGGACGTACACGGCCTACAACGGCTGGCTGACCCGTCCGCAGATCGTGGAGATGGCCACGCCCGGCATCGCTTACGTCCACAGCCTTCAGGGTCGCTGCGCCAAAGACAAGGGCCTGGCCCTGTTCCCCCGCAAGGTCCGGGGCCGCTATATGATGAGCGGCCGCATCGACGGCGAGAACCTTTATGTCCTCGCGTCCGACAACATCCGCGTCTGGGACGAAGCCGCCCTGATCCAGGAACCGAAATTCACGTGGGAGTCCGTCCAGATCGGCAACTGCGGCTCGCCCATCGAGACCGAGGCCGGCTGGCTCCTGCTGACCCACGGCGTCGGCCCCATGCGCCGCTACTGCATCGGCGCCTCGCTGCTGGATCTCAACGACCCGACGAAGCTGATCGGCCGGCTCGACGAGCCATTGCTCGCGCCCGCGCCGGACGAGCGGACCGGCTACGTCCCGAACGTCGTCTACTCCTGCGGCGCGATCGTTCACAACGGCCTGCTCATCATCCCCTACGGCATCAGCGACGCCGCCACCGGCTTCGCCACCATCGCCCTCAACGACCTGCTCGCAAAGCTGTGCTGACAGCCGTCATGGCCTCACTCATGTCCGGCAATCTTCATTCCGGCTTGCCCTGGGGCGAGACAGGGGGCATAATGGGAGCGTTCCGTCGCGGCTTTGCGTCGAGCGGCGTAAGCATACGAAGGACGCCAAACGCGAACCATCGTGTTCGGCATCTACCCTGGCACAGACAAGGAAAGGGACACCTGATGAACCCGCAGCACACCAGTTCCACCTCCCGTCGTGAATTCCTGAGACAGTCGTCCGGCGTCGTGGCCGGGGTGGCGCTGGCGAGCGCCATCAACGTGCGGGCGCACGCCGGCGAGGGCAACACCCTTAAGGTCGCACTCGTCGGCTGCGGCGGACGCGGGACCGGGGCGGCGGCCAACGCCCTCTCGACGAAAGGCCCGACGAAGCTCGTCGCCGTGGCCGACGTCTTCGACGATCGGATGCAGGCGAGTCTCAAGGGACTGAGCGGGAAATTCGGCAAGCAGATGGACGTGCCGAAGGAGCGGCAGTTCGGCGGCATCGACGGATACAAGAAAGCCATCGACTGCATCGCACCGGGCGGGGTCGCGCTCCTGGCCACGCCGCCGGCGTTTCGCCCGATCCACGTGGAGTACGCCGTGGCGAAAGGCTGTCACGTGTTCATGGAGAAGGCGTTCGCCGTCGATGCGCCGGGCGTGCGGCGGATACTCCGGGCGGGCAAGACCGCCGAGACCAGGAACCTCAAGGTCGCCGGCGGCCTGATGAGCCGGCACTATAAGCCGCTTGAGGAGGCGGTCGAGCAGTTGCACAACGGCCGCATCGGCAACCTGATCACTTCCTGGGCCTACCGCGTTCACGGCATCGTTCCCTTCTCCAACAAGCGACCGGGCGAGAACGAGCTGGCCCACCAGATCCGAAACTTTCACTGCTTCACCTGGCTCAACGGCAGCTTCCTGCTCGACTGGCTCATCCACAATCTCGACGTCTGCTGCTGGTGCAAGGACGCCTGGCCCGTCTCGGCGCAAGGCCAGGGCGGGCGGCAGGTCCGCACGAACCCGGACCAGCTCTTCGACCACTACGCCGTCGAGTACCACTTCCCGGACGGGACGCGGCTGTTCGCCCAGGGCCGGCACATCGACAACTGCTGGGGCTTCTTCGGCGATAAGATCCACGGGGCGACCGGCTCGGCCGAGCTCGGCGAGGGCGTCAGCCACCCGCGGCTCTTCAAAGGCTACAACCAGACGGCCGAGAACGTCATCTGGCAGTACAAGGGCCCGCCGTGCAGCCAGTATCAGGTCGAGCACGATCTGCTGTTCGACGCGATTCGCAAGAACAAGCCGTACAACGAGGCCGAGCGCTCGGCGTACGCCGCGATGGTGGGCATCCTCGGCCGCATGGCCGCCGAGTCCGGCCAGATGATCACCTGGGACGAAGCCATGGCCTCCAAACTGGAATTGGCCCCCGGCCTCGACAATTACACGATGGACTCCGACCCGCCGGTCATGCCCGACGCCAACCACAAATACCCCGTCGCCATGCCCGGCTCAACGAAGGTGCTGTAATCAAGTTGCAACAGTGCCCATGAAGAAGGGACAATCATGAGACGAGGACTTGTCGCGGTGTTGTTGGGTGTGACCGTGCTGATGACGTTAGCTCTTGGGCAGCAGTATCCGGCGGTTTCGGAGAGTCGGCGGAT
>CBFDDG010000090.1:0-12388 GCA_965603505.1 uncultured Phycisphaerae bacterium
GGACTCTTGCCCTTCGGATTGAGTTTGCGCACGGCAAGGAATTCGAGAATCCTCTTCTTGATCTTCGCCAGGTCGTAGTGGTCGCGATTCAGAGTCCGCTCGGCCCGGCGGATATCGAGCTGGTCCTCCGTCTGCACGGACCAGGGCAGCTCGCAGACCCAGTCGAGGTACGTCCGTATGACGCTGTACTCGGGCGAGGCCGCCGGGATCTTGCCGAGGCGGTCCAGCTCGCGAAGCGCCTCTTCCTCCACCCGCTTGGGCATCTTCGCCCGGGCGATGTTCCGACGCACCTCCTTCAGCTCTTCCGTCCGGACGTCCTGCTGGCCCAGTTCTGTCTGGATGGCCTTGAGTTGTTCCTGAAGGAAGTACTCCCGCTGTGTCTTATCGATCGACTCCCGGACGCGGCCCTGGATCTTGTGGCTCAGCTCGAGCACCTCGATCTGGTGCGCCAGGACGACGGAAAGCTTCTCCAGCCGTTTGGCCGGGTTGAGTTCCTCCAGCAACGCCTGCTTGTCGGAGATTTCCATGCTCAGATTCGCCGCCAGGAAATCGGCGAGCCCCGAGGGGTCTTCGATGTTCTCGAGCAGCACCGAGGCCTCCTCCGGTACATTCGGGCTTAAGGCTACAACGCGGTTCGCGGTCTGACGAACGCTGACCATGAGGGCCTGAAGCTGCTTGGTCATTCGGACCCGACTGTGAAGCATCCGGATCCGCGCCTTCAGGTACGGCTCGGTCGCCATTCGCTTCACGACTTTGAAGCGTGCGATGCCATGGACGACGATGTTGATCGATCCTTGCGGCATTTTGATGATTTTCAGGATGGATGCGGCGGTGCCGATGCTGTAGAGGTCATCGAAGCCGGGCCGATCCACGTCCGGATGGCGCTGCGTAAGCAGACCGATGACCGTTTCATTTGGCTCGGCCTTTGCCAGGAGCGCCTTGCTGCGTTCCCGGCCCACGGCCAGCGGCGTGACTGTGCCCGGATAGGCCACGGTATTACGAATAGGCAGAATCCCGATGGTTTCCGGCAGCACGAGGTCGTTGCTGTCCCGGAACGGCCCGTCCTCGTCCTCAATGTAGGGCTCCAGGCCGTCGGGCTCATCCGGCATCATTTCGTTCAGCCATTCGTTGCCATCCGGCGACAGCAGATTATTGAGATAACTTGCCATAGATCGCTCGAGTTAATTTCCTTTCTTGGGCAAATCATACACGATACCGTACGAGGGCGATAGCAAAAAGGTCCGGGGCGTAAGCCGCGTGTGTGACGACATTTCGTGGGGATAAGGCCCGCAGGTACCGCAGGTTCGGGCGGCACGGACCAACTCGTTTGCCCGCGTGGCCTCGGGCGACCCCGTCCCATCGAAACAGCATCGTCCAACGCTGCCCGGCGAGGGTCGTACGAACGAGGCAGGGCCGTGGCGGGGCTCCCCAACGCCCAAGGATGCTCTGATCCCTCGAAGGGGTCTTGCTCGGGAGGCGGCGCCGGGGCGGACTTTCGCATCGCGCATAAAAGCCGCGCCACTCGTGTTACCCCGCGCTGACCCAGGCCGTGCAAATTGGCTTTGTTTTCCAGACACACAAGGCACATGGTTTTCCCTTAAGCCCTTTTCTAAAAGGCAGTTAGCGTCTTCTTGCTTCCCTGGGCATTGGCTTTGTTTGCTGTAATCGGCCCTGCGGGGGGCCGTGGATTTTCCCGTGTTCCCCCGGTTGACGGCGGTTTGTGCTCCGTTGGCCATGGCCTGAGCCTGCGGATTTGCGATTTGGCGATTCACCGTTTACCCTTCACGATTGAATTGCCACGACAACCTGATAGTTATATAATTATCATACGCGGCGACGGGCTGGACGTCAAGTGAAACGTGGGCCATACGTGAGATTTGTATGCGACTACATCTGTGCGCGATAACACCTGATTTGCCGGAAATTCACGGATAGGCTGTCAGTCTGAGCGGCCTCAAACGTCATTAACCAAGAGATCGCGACTCAGGAGTTCGGTTTGGACACGAATTCAGAAAAAGACCTGGTTGCGTCGTGTAAGCACGGCAACAAGACGGCCTACGCCGGCCTAGTCCGCGCCCACTCCGGCCGCATCTTCGCCATCTGCCTCGGCCTGCTGGGCAACCGCCACGACGCCGAGGATATGACGCAACAAACATTGCTGAAAGGCTTTATGCAAATCCAGGCCCTTCGTAACTCGGACCGGTTCGCCCCCTGGATCGCCCGGATTGCCAGGAACCTGTGCCTTGACGCGCTGCGCGTGCGGAAGCATCAGCAGGCCCCACCGGTGACCTGCAAGGAGCAGCAGGCAGCCCCCGAAGACCTGCGCCGTCTGGAGGAAGCGCTAAACGGCCTGAGCATTGACTACCGCATGCCGCTGCTGCTTTTCTACTTTGACGGCCGCAACACGCAGAGCATCGCCGAGACGCTCGGTATCACTCAGGCGAATGTCCAGGCCCGTCTGAGCAGGGCGCGCAAGCAGTTGCGCCGGTTGCTCGCCGGCGAAGGAGATGACCAGTGAACCGCCGATGCGAGGAATACAAATCCGCATTGCCTGATTTGCTCTCAGGATTACTGCCCCAAGGGCAGGCCGATGAGCTCATGCGTCATGTGCGTGAGTGTCCGAATTGCCGCGCGTACTTCGAGGCGTTGCAGGACGACGATAGGCTCCTGACCGGGTATGTTGCCGCGGCGCAACCTGCGATAACGGCCGTGGAAGATGAAGTCGTGCGGTCTCTTGAGCGACACACGAGGCCGGCCGCGGGGAGGGCGTTACCGTCTCGTGGACTCAGCAGAGGCCTGCGGCTGAGGCTGGCGGTTGCCGCCGTGGTTACTCTTGGGATTCTTGGCGTGCTCGGCCGCGTGTTCGGCCCGGTCCGGGTCTCTACCCCCAGCCTCGCTCAGACACTGAAGGCCATGCAGACCAAGCCTTGGGTCCATAGCGTAACGGAAGTGCAGTCATCCGCAGGGGTGGAAGCCTACGAGGATTGGGAATGCTTCACCATGCATATCACGGCGCGGAAGACGCCGGACGGCGTTGTGCGATACACCAATTTCGCCGAAAACGTGGCGTACCAGTATAACCCGCATTCCAACAAGATCACGATCGCATTCACGACGGACAACTACATGGTGGCCAGGTACAAAACGGCGTTCGACATGGTATCGGAGGCCGTTGAATCGGCAGAGGAAACTGGCGCAACAATCACCCGGCAAGCTATGGTTAAAGACGGGCAGGATGTAGAACTCATACGCCTCGATTTTGCGAGCAACCCGTATTGTGAGTCTGTGGTGCTTATCCGCGACGCCAGACAGAACCTGCTATTGCGGATGGAGCAGAACGCACTGAATGGACGGGGAAGATATCGCATCACGACGACGTTTGACTACCCGGCCTCCGGTCCGGCCGACATTTATGCCCTGGGTGTTCCCGCTGATGCCCTGGTCCACGACATTCGACCCGGGGAGCCGGCGCTCGATCTGGTGGACGAGATTCAGGCGCGATTCGAGCGGGGCTTCGGCAACTATCTCGCGGTGGTTATGGAATCCTGGGTCGGCGAGGACGGCACGCTCGAACCATGCGAGATTGCGGTCCTGCGGCAGAAGGGTGAACTCAAACGGGCCGACCACTACTGTGCATTCAGCTTCCGGGACGACTCTCGCGGGCTTCCGACGCTATACCCTCGAATCAGCGACCACTGGCCGAATATGACGATCGCGGAGGTGCTGACGCTCGAGGGTTCCGATGCTCTCGAACGGCAGATGGTATTCGATGGCCGCAAGACGATCCGATACCGCAGGGTCCGCGGCGAGATGGTCCGCGATGAGCACCCAAGCGACCAGTTCAAGGTCCCGGACGCCGGAGCTTTCACCGATTCCTTGACGGCCATGATCTGGCCGAATCTGCATCTGGAGCTCTCTTCGGGCTCTTCGCAGTTGGAAAGGGTGGTCCGCCTCCTTGCGGAGGACGCGAACCGGCCCGGTCTGGTCGGTCTGCAGATCGTTCGGTTCGCCGAGACGGAGGACTTTTGGTTTGACCCGGCCAAAGACTACATGCTAATGGAGCGAGTCCAGACGCAAGAGGGCATCGGCACTGTCGCGCGCGATCTCGTGGTTGAGACTGCAAGCACGCCGTCGGGCCAGTGGTACCCGGCCATCATCCAGACGGAGTTCACGACGCGTGCTGCGGATGGCAGCGCGCAGGTCAACCGCCGACAGAAGCGAGTTCTCGTCGACGCCGAGTCTGTGCTCGACGCGAATACCTTTGCGACGACCGAGGCACAGCAGCCGGAGCAAACCGCCGCCGAGCCGATTGCCTCCTCCGTAGCGGGCCCTACGGAGCCGCCGGCACAAGGGATTCACGGCGTCGTCACGGATGACCGGGGGCACGCTGTCGCCGACGCGACCGTGCTGCTGTTCCACAGGCACAGGAGATGGGGGCTCGATGATGAGATTCTGCAGAGCGTGCTGACCGATCCGAACGGGCGTTATCTGCTCACCGCGCCCATCACGTTTGCCCAGACCGAGCCGCACGATTACGCACAGGACCGCTACACCCTCTTTGCCCTCCATCCCAAGTACGCGCTCGCCTGGCAAAACATCCTGCAGGGGCACGTGAAGTCGATCTATGACCTGACTCTGACGCGTCCGACGACCCGCAGCATCATAGTAACGGATCTGGACGGCACGCCGATCCCGGGCGCACGCGTGTGGCTCTACAGCGCAGGGGACCGGAAGAGCTCGAATCCGCTGTTCCAGGATTCCTTCCTGCTGGAGACGGATGCGGGACTCGTTGGCGCCGTGACCGACGCCGGCGGGATCGCCACAGTGACGAATCTGCCGGCCACACGATGCAGCTTTCATGCAACACTCAAGGGCTTTGCCACCGGTCTGGCATTCTCCGGGCAGGACCAGATTCGCCTGACCCCGGGCACGGATGTATCCGGATGGGTCCTGACGGCCGCGGGTATGCCCATACCGGGAGCCATCGTCCGGCTCAAAGCCGAGTGGCTGCAGAGCCATTTCCTGGCCAGATCAGACGGCCAAGGGCGGTTCGAGTTCACGGACCTGCCCGCCAAGGGGTGGGACATGAGCCCGTGGGGCTCATCGCAGGGGGGTAGTGGCGGATACACGATGGTCTTGGAGCATGCGGACTATGCGGCGCCCGACAGGAAGCTGGAACTGTTGCCGGCCCAGACAATCGATGACCTGGTGATTGAGGCAGCGACCGAGACGACGCTGGTTAGGTGCCGGGTCATCGAAGACGGGACGGACAAGCCTGTGGCCGGCGCTCGCCTGCGCGGAGAGAACCAGATCGGGACCATCGGCGGATACTCGGATGCCAACGGCGTCTTCACGGTGCGCGTGCTGCCGGGTCCAACGTCGCTGTCCTTCTACTCTCCTCCCAACGGGGTGTACATTGTCGAGGAGACGCAGCCCGACGATAGCCGCGTGCGGTTTGAAGCGCGCGGTGCGGAGATGAGCGTTGTCGTGAAGTCGCCGCCGATTGCCGGTCCGCTGGTCAACGTCTCGGGCGTGGTCGTGGGCCCGGAGGGCGTGCCGGTGGCGGGTGTGGCTGTCTATGCGGCGGCAGGGCAGTTCGATACGGCCACCGCGAGCAACTACGTCCGCCCGACCGGGTCGGACGGTGGCGGTCGATTCGAGCTGAAAGAGGTCCCCGCCGGGCGTAATCTGCACCTGCTCGCGGAAACGAAAGACCATACGCTGGCCGTTGCGGACGTCGTGCTTATCCCCGCCGACGTGAACGCGGTGCCGGTCGTCGAGTTGGTCGTGCAGCCGACGCAGAGCTGTGCGGCGGTTGTCCTCGGCAAGGACGGCAACCCGAGCGTAGACACAGCCTTGACCATCACGCCCATGGTGGAGGGCGAGCACATGTGGATGTCGGGCGCGGCACGGAAGGGACGGACCGACGCGCTCGGTGTGCTCATGATTGACGGCATCGTGCCGGGTTTGACGTACGGCCTTCGGGATGTCAGGTTCGACGAACGCTCCAGCCGCCGATCCGACGATCGCGAGACATGGCTCGACTGCCTGATGGAACTCATCCCGCTCCAGTGACGGCTCTGCACGTCACCGTTGCAGCAGTGGCTATTTGATGTCCGCGTGGTAGTTCTGGAGCGAGCGGACGGGGGCGGCGCCGCTGCGGGTCTCGGCGATGCCCTTGACGGTCGCGGCGGCCGCGGCCGTCGTCGTGATGTAGGGGACCTTGTACTTGATGGCGGCCTTGCGGATGTAAGAGTCGTCGTGCTTGCTGAGCCTTCCTTCCGGCGTGTTGATCACGAGCTGGATCTCGCCGTTCTTGATCGCGTCGACGATGTTGGGACGGCCCTCATGCATTTTCAGGATGGGCTCGGCCTGGACCCCGTCCTGCTTGAGGAATGCGGAGGTGCCTTCGGTCGCTTTGATTTGAAAGCCCAGCTTCCGGAACTCCCGGGCGACCTTGAGGGCCTCCTTCTTGTCCGGGTCAGTGACTGTCATGAGCACCGTGCCTTGCAGCGGAAGCTCCTGCTTGGCCGCCTGCTGGGACTTGTAGAAGGCCAGGCCGAAGGAATTGGCCATGCCGAGCACCTCGCCCGTCGAACGCATTTCGGGCCCGAGGAGCGGATCAACCTCGGGAAACATGTTGAACGGGAACACGGCCTCTTTGACGCCGAAATGCGGAATCTTTCGCTGGGTGATGTCCAGCTCAGACAGTTTCTTGCCAAGCATGCACTGCACGGCCAACCGGGCCATCGAGATGTCGCAGACCTTGGAGACCAGCGGCACCGTGCGCGAGGCGCGCGGATTGGCTTCGAGGATATAGACCGTGTCGTTGGCGATGGCGTATTGGATGTTCATCAGGCCGACCACATTCAGCTCGATAGCGATCTTCCGCGTGTACTCGCGGATCGTGTCGAGATGCCTCTGCGGAATGCTCACCGGCGGAATGACGCACGCCGAGTCGCCCGAGTGGATGCCGGCCAACTCGATATGCTCCATGACGGCCGGGACGAAGGCATCCGTGCCGTCGGCGATCGCGTCGGCCTCCGCCTCGATCGCGTTTTCGAGGAACTTGTCGATCAGGATCGGTCGCTCCGGCGAGACTTCGACGGCAGCCGCGACATATCGTCGCAGCATCTCCTCGTCGTGCACGACTTCCATCGCCCGACCGCCCAGTACGTAAGACGGCCGGACCATCAGCGGATAGCCGATTTCCTCCGCGATCTTCAAGGCTTCCTCCGGGCTGCTGGCCATGCCCGAATCGGGCTGTGGGATGCCGAGCTGACGCATTACGGCGCGGAATCGATCGCGGTCTTCCGCGAGGTCGATGGCTTCCGGCGAGGTGCCGATGATCTTGACGCCCGCTTGGGCCAGCTCGTTGGCGAGGTTCAGAGGGGTCTGGCCGCCGAACTGGACGATGACGCCGTCGGGCTTCTCCTTCTCGTAAATGCTCAGGACGTCCTCAGCCGTCAGCGGCTCGAAGTACAGCTTGTCCGACGTGTCGTAATCGGTGGAGACCGTCTCGGGGTTGCAGTTGACCATGATGGATTCATAGCCCTCATCGCGTAGGGTGAAGGCCGCATGCACGCAGCAATAGTCGAACTCGATGCCCTGGCCGATGCGGTTCGGACCGCCGCCGAGGACCATGATCTTGCGTTTGTTGCTTGTGCCGACCTTGTCCGAGGCGTTGTAGGTCGAATAGTAGTAGGCCGCATTCTCCACGCCGCTGACCGGGACTGCGTCCCACGCCTCGGCCATCCCCAAGGCGATGCGGCGCTTGCGGATGTCCGCCTCCGGCACACCGAGCAGCTTCGAGAGGTACTTATCGGCGAACCCGTCCTTCTTCGCCTGCACCAGCAGCTTGTCCGGCAGCGACTTGCCCTTGTACTTGAGGATCTCCTCCTCCAGGGCGACCAGCTCCGCCATCTGCTCGATGAACCAGCGCTTGATGCGGGTTTTCTCGTACAGGGCCTCTATATCGGCGCCCTTTCGCAGGGCCTCATACATCACGAACTGCCGTTCACTTGTGGGGAACGTCAGCATTTGCAGCAGCTCATCCAGTGATAATCTGTTGAAGTTCTTGGCAAAGCCGAGGCCGTATCGGCCGACTTCCAGTGAGCGAATGGCCTTCAGAAACGCCTCTTTGTAGTTCTTGCCGATGCTCATCACTTCGCCGACGGCCCGCATCTGGGTGCCCAGCTTGTCCTCAACGCCCTTGAATTTCTCGAAGGCCCAGCGCGCGAACTTGACGACCACGTAATCGCCGGACGGTGTGTACTTTTCGAGCGTGCCGCTGCGCCAGTAGGGGATCTCGTCCAGCGTCATTCCGGCGGCCAGCAGGGATGAGATGAACGCGATCGGAAACCCCGTCGCTTTCGAGGCCAGTGCCGAGGAGCGAGAAGTGCGCGGGTTGATCTCGATCACCACGACGCGTCCCGTTTCGGGATCGTGGGCGAACTGGATGTTCGTGCCGCCGATGACCTCGATGGCATCGACGATATCGTAGGAGTACTTTTGCAGCTTTTCCTGAAGTTTCGGGTCGATGGTTAGCATGGGGGCAGTGCAATAGGAATCGCCCGTGTGGACACCCATCGGATCGACGTTTTCGATGAAGCAGACGGTGATCTTCTGCCCCTTCGCGTCGCGGACAACCTCGAGTTCGAGCTCCTCCCAGCCCAGGACGGATTCCTCGACGAGCACTTGCCCGACCAGAGACGCGGCGAGCCCCCGGCTGGTAATCGTCTGCAGCTCCTCGACGTTGAAGACGATGCCGCCCCCGGTGCCGCCAAGCGTGTAGGCCGGACGAATGACAACCGGATAGCCGAGTCCCTCGGCGATTCTCTCCGCCTCCTCCACGCTGTAGGCCACCTCACTTCGGGGCATCTCGATGCCCAGCCGCTCCATGGTCTCCTTGAAGGCCAGGCGGTCCTCACCACGCTTGATGGCGTCGACCTGCACGCCGATGACCTTGACGCCGTACCTATCGAGCACCCCGGCGGTAGCGAGCTCCGAGGCCAGGTTCAGCCCGCTCTGGCCGCCGAGGTTCGGCAGCAGGGCGTCGGGACGCTCGGCCTTGATGATCTCCGTCATCGTCTGGACGTTGAGCGGCTCGATGTAGGTGACGTCGGCCGTGCCGGGGTCGGTCATGATGGTGGCGGGGTTCGAGTTGACCAGCAGGATCTCATAGCCGAGCGCGCGGAGCGCCTTGCACGCCTGTGTGCCCGAATAGTCGAATTCGCAGGCCTGGCCGATGATGATCGGGCCGGAACCGATGATCATGACTTTCCTGATGTCTGTACGTTTCGGCATTGGGTTTCTCTCCTGTATGTGACAGAACTTCCCCCGACGCGCAGCGAACCTGCGGGTGGAGAGGCTGCTGGGTCGTCCAACAGGTCGGGCGGGATTAGATCATATCCGCTGCCCCTTGTCAAAGGGTATGCTTGCCGGTTCCGGAGGGTACATCGCAGGGCTGGGGGCCTCGTGATACCGGGGGCCTCAGCGGTGGATATATTGGGGTCCGGATGGGGCTGCGGCGACTGCCGAAGAGCAGTGACGCGAGGAATCGGGCGGCGTGGAAAACGCAGAGGATCGCCGGGCGGTCTTAAATGATGTGTCGTCTGATGTGCGCACCGGCCCACTCGAACGGGCCTTCACGAGTGGGCCGCAGGATCGTCACCCGAGGCGATTCCCGGCGCTGTGCCGGTTGCGCCCCGGCGGGTGTTACGGCTTTGCCGTGCAGGGATTGCTCGCGCACTGATTGGGCTCAGCTACGGTGTGATTGCCGGCCAGCCAGATCGCGTCTGCTTTGACAGGCTGTCGCGTAACCACCAGGTATTGGTGGGACACGACCGCCAACAGCAGGTTCAGCATCAGGGCGAGCGTTCTTACGGACACTCGTTTCATCGTTTCACTCCTTTGCTGCAGGACACTGGACGTCATAGCCAGTGACTCTTGCTTCAATTCAGGTCTTCGGATCGGGTCTTGTCACGATCGAAGCCAAATCCTAAAGGACCTCTGCATAGGTGGACGGATTGTAATACAAGATCAATTCAGGAACGAAGCCGGCCGGCACTTCTGTCAGGCCGGACCGGTTGAAGTACAGGTCGCTGTTGCCGCTGAGGACCATCTCCGTGTCGGAGTAGTTGAGGATCGAGCCGTAGATCGTCCCCCCGGCGTTGCCATAGAACTCGATGCCGTTGGCCGCAATCGCCCCGGACAACGCCGTTTCAAAGCTGCCCCCGAACGCGGCATGGAAGCCCGGCGCCATCATGAATGTGCCTGTCTGGTCGCGCACGAAATCGAACTGTGCACCTTCCGGCAGGCTGGTGACAGGGTAGCTGGTCACGTTCCCCTGGAAGTCTATCTGGTTCGTGCCCGAATCATCGTCCGGACTGCCGTCTGTGACGATGATGCCCGTGATGGTCGTGCCTCCCGTAAACGTGACGACGTTTGGGTTCTGGATGTAGACGACCCCTTCCAGTGTGGAGTGTCCGGAGAAGGTCGGGTTCATCCCCGCGGGGATGATCAGGTTCGAATACGATGCGTCGGAGGACGTGTTATCGTTTGCATCGAGGACGTGGCTTGCGGCACTGGGGCTGTTGACGAAGTCAATGAAGGGGGTTGGGTCCATCTCCGGGAACTCCGTGGGGCCGTCAGCGTACTGAGTATACGGCGGTTGCGTTGCTTCCTCGCCGGTTACTCCTCCAATCCCAGCCTGGCCGCCCTGTAGATTCACTGTAGCTGATGGGTTGGCGATCTTTACACTGCCGCCAATGTGCGAGTTGCCTGTGATGTCAAGGGCCGTCCACGAGTTCCAACTCTCGATATAGGCGTTCGACTCGATCTGGATGTTCACGCCTTCCAGCTCGATGTTGCCGGACAGAGTAACGGGGCCTTTCGATGCGACGCCGAAGTCAAAGACCGTGTGGGCGCGTGTGTCGAAAAAGTAGTTGGAACGGATCGTCCGGCTGAGCGAGCCATAATGTCCCGTGACCTCTAATTGCACGGTGTCGGCGTCGATGCTCTCCAAAACAGCCGAGAAATACTGATCGGTGCTCGAATTGAGCGGGACGTTCGAGAAGGTGATCGTCGAGCCGCTGTGCTGGGGTACGACGTTCGTGATGCCGGTCAGTTTGATCGCCAGTTCGTCGGCCAGCGTGCCAAAGCGGTCCTCGGGATCCGTCAGGCCGGAGATCGCCGTTTGGCTGATCCAGTAGCGAATGACATCGAGGCCCGACTCTGCGCAGGCGCGCGCGTTCGCCAGCTTGTGCTGGTTTTCCGCGACCTGGACGTTCGCTCCCGATAGGGTGGCCATGGCGGTTGCCAGTGCGGCGAACATCATGATGAAAATGAGCGAGAGAATCAGTGTAGAACCTTGGCGGCGACGGTGTGGGAAATGCTTAGCCCGTGTCATATTTCCCCCCTCTGGGATAGTGAGACAAGCAATCGTACGACGATAAACTTCAATGGCCCAACAAGTAAATTATAGGCAATAGGCGGGCAGATGCCAAACGCCGGCGGTCGGGGAACAAGAACAAGCTGAAATGCGCGGCATCGTGCCATGGCTCGGCGACGACATTATCGGGTGTCTTCCTGCTCGGCGAAATAGGAGCTACGTGCAAAGGGTGAAGACAGGACCCAGGAGAAGCCGATCTCCGTCGCCCGGACCTTCCACCAGGCGAATTTCTCGGGCCTGACGTACTCGATCACGTCGAGCGAGGTTTTGGAGGGCTTGAGGTACTGACCGATCGTAATGCGATCGCATCCCGCTTCCCGCAGGTCCCGTAACACGTGCTCCACTTGTGCATCGGTTTCGCCCAGGCCGAGCATGATGGACGATTTCGTCGGCACGCCCGCGTACCGGTCTCGCGCCATTCCGAGCAATCGCAGGGACAGCTCGTAATCGCCGCCGGCCCGAGCGACCGGATACAGCGACGGGACCGTCTCCACGTTATGGGCGAAGACGAACGGCAGGGCGTCTTCGAGGATCTCCAGTGCCCGTTCCTGGCAGCCCTTGAAATCCGGCGTCAGGATTTCGAATCGTATGGAGGGGCACTGCCGTCTGACCTCGCCGATGCAGTCACGAAAGTGAGCCGCGCCTCCGTCCGGCAAATCATCCCGATCGACGCTCGTGATGACCAGATACCGGACGTTCATCCGCCGGGCCATGTCGGCCAGGCGGGCCGGCTCCGTCGGGTGGGGCGGGGCCGGTTTGCCCGTCGCCACGGAGCAGAACTTGCAGTTGCGCGTGCAGACGTTGCCCAGAATCAGAACGGTGGCGGTCCCGCGGCCCCAGCACTCCCCCCGGTTCGGGCAGTTCGCGTTCGTGCAGATCGTCTCCAGCCCGAGCGAGTCCAGCGTCTCACGGGTGTGCTGGAAATCATGTCCCGCC
>CBFDDG010000091.1:0-12349 GCA_965603505.1 uncultured Phycisphaerae bacterium
CTAGAGGCATTCATTTGCCCGCACCCCATGAGACACACAAGGAACATAATGACTACGACCTGACATTGCCCATTTGACTTCATGAACGGTGCCTCTGCTCGCCACAGGTTCAATAGTATCGAGATGGGGACTCGATTTCAGCGCTCAAAGCCGTTAAGCCGGCCAATACGAAATCTGGGATGGACCAGAAAACAGCAACGTTTGGCGAGGGCAAGAACCAGTACTGTGGGTCCCATCCGCGGTGGGGGGAGGGGGGCCAAGGGTCCCCCCTGGCTCATCCCGCACCGTGCAGCCCGGCTCATTCGCTCTTGTCATCGGCAGCGGCCCTCACAAGCGTCAGGATGGCCGAACGCACGGCTTCGGGCAGTTCGCATCACCTTCGCCAAGTCGGCGTCAGTGGCAGCCTTTTCGCCGTCAACTGTGCCGGATTCTGTGCGCCGATTCTCGGAAATCGGGGTTCTTGACTTCATTTGCGCAGAGCGTTCTAATGCCACATTACCCATTATGAATCCCTGGTGGAATGGCAATGAGAAAGGAGACTGCCGATGGCGTTGAGGACAGGGGCACTCATGCTTGGCCTGATGATTCTCGCCGGCTGCACAACGGCCGAGTCACGGATGGAGAAGGGGACTTTCGGCGATGATGTGGCCTTCCTTCAGAAACATACCGATGTCGCTCTCCTGAGGGACAGTTCGGGACAGGGACAGATTGCCGTTCTGCCGAAGATGCAGGGTCGTGTGATGACCAGCACGGCCGCCGGGCCTGAAGGCCTCAGTTTCGGCTGGATCAACCGCGATCACGTGGCCTCGGGAAAACCGGTCGAGCACATCAACGTCTATGGCGGCGAAGACCGCTTCTGGCTCGGTCCGGAGGGCGGGCAATTCTCCATCTTCTTCGAGAAGGGCGTCCCGTTCGACCTCGAGCATTGGTTTACGCCGGCGCCGATTGACACCGAGTCGTGGGAACTGGCCCTCCACTCGCGACGCTCGGCAATCCTTCGAAAGACGATGCAGGTGAAGAATTATTCCGGCACGGTCTTTGATGTGCGCGTGGACCGGGAAGTCCGGGTCCTCGACCGGAAGGATGCGCTCAGATCGCTCGGAGCGACCGCCAGTGCGGATGTCAAGCTGGTCGCCTTTGAATCCAACAACAAGGTGACGAATGTCGGGGACGAACCATGGAAGAAAGAAACCGGATTGCTCTCGATCTGGATTCTTGGCATGTTCAATCCGTCTCCTGAAACGACGATTGTGATTCCGTTCGAGACCGGGGCGGAGGGCAAGCTCGGCCCGATCGTCAACGATGCCTACTTTGGCAAAGTCCCCTCCGACCGTCTCCTCATCCGCGATGGCGTCCTGTTCTTCAGCGGCGACGGGCAGTACCGCAGCAAGATCGGACTGTCACCGCACCGCGCCACGAGGGTGGCCGGCAGCTACGACGCGACCAACAAGGTCCTCACCATCGTGCAGTACAACAAGCCTCAGGATGTCGTCGATTACGTGAACTCCATGTGGGCGCTTCAGGAAGAACCGTACAGCGGGGACGTCGTCAATTCGTACAACGACGGTCCGCCGGAGCCCGGCGCCGAGCCGATGGGCCCGTTCTATGAGTTGGAGACATCCTCTCCCGCAGCCGCTCTGGGGCCGGGCGAGGGCATTCTCCACACGCACCGCACGTTCCATTTTACGGGTGCGGAGTCACAACTCGATCCGATCGCCCAAAAAACGCTCGGCGTCTCAATCGAACAGATCAAGCTGGCCTCGCGATAGACCAAAGATATTTCTCCATCGCATCACAATGCTATGTGGCATACCAGGATCGACGGTCGACGGGACCGGAAGGTCGAGGATGCGCGCGGGCCCCGTCTTTCCGCCACCGTCATCGCATACGGCATGGAGCAATCTCCCAAATAGAGCCTTAACAAAGTCACGCGATATGATATTCTATGGCCATACGAAAACCGTCATGATGTTCAGATGTGTCACAGGGTGCTGAGAGATGCTTCGATACATGAGCCTGTCAACAAAGAGAGTGGCCGCCGTTGTTCTGCTGACCGCGTGGTTTTGCGGCGTGGCTGCCGCCGGGCTGTCAGAACGGATCCACCAGATTGTGGATCGTCAGAAGGCCACCGAGTATTCGATCCGCGTGATTAAGGCGGATTCCGGGGCCGCGATCTACAGCCATAACGCGCAAAAGCCTTTTATCCCGGCCTCGAACATGAAGCTTGTGACCACTGCGGCCGCGCTGAAATACCTTGGCCCGGAGTTTGTGTATAGAACGAGAGTAGGACTGCGCGGGGATACGCTCGTCGTGATCGGCAGTGGAGACCCGCTGCTCGGCGATCGCGAGACGGATGACAAACACGGGCGCCAAACCGCCTGGATATTCGAGAGGATCTCGCAGGCGCTTCAGAGGCAGAGGGTCGCAGAGATCAACGATATCGTGGTGGATACGACGATCTTCGACGATGAGCGGGTGCATTCGAGCTGGCCGGCCAAGGACCACAACAAGTGGTACGCCTGCGAGGTTTGCGGCCTCAACTACAACGGCAATTGCATCGAGGTGACGACCAGCAACCTCGGCGGCAATGTAGCGGTGCAGGTGGAGCCGACAACGACGTTTGTAGAAATCATCAACCAGGCGGAGGCGATCTCCACAGGGAACAGTGCCGTCGGCACCTACCGGACGCAGCAGCCGAATAAGATCATTGTTTTCGGGAAGTGCCGGAGCACGCAGGGGCCATTTCGCGTGGCCATCGAGCAGCCGGCCGCCTTCTTCGGGTTCCTTATGGCCGAGCACCTTGTCAGGGCCGGCATCCCCGCGAGAGGCCGATTCATCGAAAAGGCCTTTGACGAGGCCGGCGAATTCCGGCCGCTCGTCGAGTTCAATACGCCCATCGCCGATGTCCTCGGCCGATGCAATACGGACAGCCTCGGTCTGGCCGCCGAAGCACTGGTCAAGACCATCGACGCACATGAACGCCCCGATGGAAAGAACGGCGGGTGGGCCGGGGGACGCGAATTGATCGCGCGGTATCTGTCCAGTCTTGGAATCCCGTCCGGGGAGTTCAACATCGATGACGGCAGCGGTCTGAGCCGCAAGAACCGGCTCACGACGAACGCCATCACGAAGCTGCTTCTCAGCATGTACCGAAGTGGCAATTGGGCGCTCTTCCGAACCTCGCTGGCGGTAGGGGGGGAGGATGGCACAATTGGGAGGTACTTCAGCGGGGCCAAGTATCGGGGCAAAATTCACGGCAAGACGGGGTACATCAGCGGCGTCCGATCCTTCTCCGGGGTCTGCCTCACGGACAACGGCCCCTACATCTTCTCGATCCTGTCGAACGGACCGAAGGGCTTGAGTCGCGACGCCATCAACGACGTCGCCAAGGCGATTGTCGATGAGTACGCACGCAGTCAATAAGCCGGCACGCTCTCATCGGCCTGCCGGCGGGGGGCGATACACTTGGAGCGTGCCCTGGTAGGTTCCTCTCTGCCAATCGGGACCGGTCAACTGTCGCAGAGGGTCTTCCAGGAAGGAGAAGTGCGAGGATTCAACACCCACGAATATCGCGGCAGGGGGCCGATCCCGCACCATCTCATCGAGTGTCTCGGGCCCGACCGTACGCGTGATCTGCCGTTCCTCCGGCAACATCCGGTCGGCCACCCGATAAACGATGGAGCCGCAGGCCAACTGTGGATAGATGTCGCGACCGCCTTCAAGCGCATAAAGCGGCCCCAGGGTAAGGACAAGCTCCGGTTCTTCGCCATCATCGGCAATATCCGCGGATACCCTGTGCAGTTCAACAGGCGTCCATCTCTCGGGCAGGAAAACGAACGGGCTGCGGGATAGCACTGCCGGCTGCGCGAGGACGGACACGATCGCTGCGCCGGCAGCCAGGTAAGACGCCGTCCGGTATCGGCGGCGACCATTCGGCTCCCCGGCGCGCCGGCGCAGTCCGACCAGCGGATACGCGAAAGCGATCACGATGAACGGCACGGGGACCGCCAGATACTGCTGCCACATCGTCGGTGGAACGTAAGCAATCACGAAGAACAGCAGCGGCAGCAGGGCGGCCAGGATGGCCTTCGGTCTTTCCTGCGCTTCCAGCCTCAATGAGCCTCGCGCCGTGGTCCATACGAAGTAGCCGGCGAGAGCCACAAGCACCAGATATCCCGGGGTCAGCAAGGCGGCCACCGTCAGGTCGACCTTGCCGAAGGTCATGCCGATTTCATGGAGCCATCGGCCGTAGAGTGCCGGGATCCGCACGAGATTGAGCCAGAACGCGCGGGGCGCCCGGAACATCACCCAGACGGGCCAGATCGCAACGATGAAGCCCGCGAGTGAGAAGGGCAGGGCGGTCCGGCTCCTTCTCCTGAGCGAGCCCCCCGCGGCAAAGAGTAGGATCCCCAGGAACAGCAGCTCGACGAGGGCCGTGGTCACGCGCATGAAGGTCGCGACGGTCAACAGGACCCCCACGAGACCGACGCGCCAGAAGCGGGACCGATGTTGGAAATCGGTGGTCACGAATATGTAGAAGGATAGAACGACGCATAGAATCACGACATCGTGATTCCACGCGTAGCCGGCGGCGTAGTCCACAAAGGGATTGAACGCGTACAACGTGACCGCCGCAAGAGCGAACCACAGCCCCTCACGGCGAAAGGCGCCGAATATGGATCGATAGATCAGCAGTATAAGAACCACGACGAGAATGTCGGAGATGCAGGAAACGAGTCTGCCGACGAGCAGGTAGTGGGTGGTGCCAAGGCCTCTATAGACAGCGGCCAGCAACAAGGGATGGTAGGGCAATTGAGAGGGGTAGGAGAAGTCCTTATAGATCGCCAGGCCTCGCGCGAGCAGAACGCCGGCCGTGCAGTACATCTGCTCGTCCCGGCCTACTTCCTTGGTCATGCTGTTGGCCAGCAACGACGCGGCGAGCACGATGACCGCAATCACCGCCAAAGGTCGCACGACCCTCTGCGCCACGGACCGGTCCTTCCCCGGCTCGACCACGCACCCCTTCGATCTACCATTCCGCCAACTCACCCATGAGCTCCTCAACAAGGTCCTTCATGGTGACAATGCCCACCGGCACGTCACGCTTGCCGCGACGCCGCGTCACCAGAACAATCTTCGACTGCGCGCGGCGCATGAAATCAATGGTGTCGATCACGGAGGTATCGGCGCCCAGGCTCCGAATCGGCTTGAGGAATTTCTCCAGACTCTCGAACTGGTCATCCGTGCCCAATACCTCGTAGAGGTTGATGAAGCCGGCAATATCCCTCGGTGTGTCCCGCCATACGAGCAGACGCGTGAGCGCGTGCCGTTTCAGTTCGTCCAGCAGCGCTGTCCGGTCCGATTGAATGCGGATCGACCGAGCCCGATCCAGAGGAACCATCACGTCACTGAGCCGAAGGCCGGGGATCGTCACAATGCGATCGATCATCTCGGTCTGGACCGTGCTCAGAAGCCCCTCCTCCTGTGTGTCGCGCAGAAGCGCCTTGACCTGATGACTCTGACTGGACGTGATCGCGGTCCGCGAGGAGGTGGGAGAGCCGATGAGGCGCGCAAAAAGGCTGGAAACGACTCTGAGCAGAGGCACGATGCCGGACCACATCAGCGCACGATAGGTGACAAACAGCAGGGGACCCAAGTAACCCGTGAGGGTGTCAGCACGGTGCAGGAAGATGTTCTTTGGCAAAGACTCGCCAAAGACAAACAGCAGCGGGGCGGTCAGCAGGGTGGCAAGGAGTTCCGCCCTGCCCTCTGATGCAACGGCCAGGAACAGATATGTGATGCTGCTCGTGGCGAGGTAGTTGGCGAGATTGTTCGCAACCAACAAGGATAGCAACAGGCCGGTGCTGTCGCGCATCGCGCGGCTGAGCAGCGCGAATGGCGGTCGGCCTCGAACCGTGCCGAGCCGCAGTCGAAGGCGACTGAGTCGGTAGATTCCCGTCTCCGACCCGGAGTAGACGGCCGAGAACAGGATGGTAACCAATGCCAAGGCCAAAGCGACGAGCATAATGTATCATCCCTCTGAGGCGATCGGCTCGAGCGAGAGAATCACTGTTTCGATTCGGTGTTTGCGCACGCAGTCCACCGTGAACCTGAGGTTGCCAAGATGGGCAATGTCGCCTTTGCGGGGGATCTTCCCCAGCAGGGTCGTCACCAGCCCGCCGATTGTAGATAGGCGCGTCTCCTCCAAATCGATCCCGAAGACGTCGGCCCAGTCGTGAATGGCCAGGTCGCCGGCCAGGCGATACTCGAAAGGTCCGAGTTGCTTGATCGGCTCGATTTCCGCGGCTGGGCGCATCCGGCCGAACAACTCCTCGGCAATATCCTCCAGCCGGACGGAACCGGCGATCCCTCCGTACTCATCCACAACCGTAGCCATGTCCGTGCCGGTTGTACGAAAGAACTCGAGCAGCGACTCTACCGTCTTCTGCTCGGGGACGAAGTGGACGGGTAGAACGAGGCGATCCAGCGGGACGTCCGGCTTCAAAAACAAACGCCGCAACGAGACCATTCCGATGATGTTGTCAACATCTCCCTGATAGACGGGCATCTTCGTCAGGCCGTGTTCCCGCATTCGGGCGCGAGCGGCAGGAGGCGGATCGCCCACATCACACGCCGCCATACTCACCCGCGGTTGCATCACATGTCGGACCTTGAGCTTACCAAGCTCAACCACTTCGCCAAGCAACCGGTTCTCATCGGCGCTGATCAGACCGCGACGCCGACTGAGGTCCACAAGAGAACGAAACTCAGCCAGCGTAATCGTCCTCGGGGAGCTGGCTTGCCCGAACAGAAGCCGCAAGACTGGTTCGATAAAGAGATAGCGAAACACCACAGCAATCGGTCCGAGCACCTGCACAATGAGAAACAGTGGCAGCGCCGTTGTTGTGGCCAGAGAGCGCGAGCTCCGATAGGCCAGCGATTTGGGGACAATCTCGCCGAAGAGGACCAGGGCCAGGAAGCTCATGGCGGCCGCCGCCGCAGCCGCTCCGAATCCCCACAAACGGCTGAGGCGCATGACTAAGACGCTCGAAATGGAGAAGAAGAGAACATTGACCACGATATTGCCCAAGAGCAGGCAATTGAGCAAATGTCCCGGCCGGCGCAGCAGGCGCGCCGCCAGTTTCTGCAGCCTGTGCGCAGAAGCGTTCAACTGCTTGAGTTGCCGGTGAGTCAGATTGAAGAAGGCGGTTTCCGAGCCGGAAAAGAATGCGGAACACGCGAGTAGAAGCAACATCACGAGGACGGAGCCGAGCGTTTGGTAGGCTTGCGCGATCATCGGCAGTCGGGCGGCTACCGGTTAGGCAGCCGGACCGTAAACGTGCTTCCTTTGCCGGGTCCCGACTGAACGTTGATCTCACCGCCGTGGGCTTGGATGATCCGCCGGCAGAATGTGAGGCCAACACCCGCGCCGGAGCCGGTGGGGCGGTTCTCCCCGTTCTTCGTCGTGAAGAACGGTCGGAAGATGTTCTTCAAATCTTCCGGCGTAATGCCCCTGCCCGTATCGTTGACGGTGATGTCGATATATTGGGTATCCGCCGCGGCCGTTACCTTCAGGATGCCGCCGCCGGGCAGCATCGCCTCGCGGGCGTTCAGAATCAGGTTCATCAGCACCTGCTGGATCTGCACGGGGACACAGCCCACCCGCAGCCCGTCGGCAATGTACGTCTCGACGGTAATGCCGTCCTTGCCAAAATCCCGGCAAAGACAGGTGAACACTTCCTGTACGAGCGCTTCAACGAGGGCATCTTCCCGCTCTTGTTTCTGGCCGTTTGCCATCGCGAGCATGCTCTGCATGATTCTCGACGCGCGTTCGCAATTGCGAGCCGTTTTCTTTAGCACCTTTCCAGCCAAATCCCTGTCTTCGGAGTTCTGGACCGCCAGTGCGGCATAGCTGGCCAGCGGCGTTAGCAGATTGTTGATCTCGTGGGCGATCATACAGGTGGCTGAGCCCAGATTGGCGAGGGCCTGAAGCTGGAGGTTCTGGGATCTCAGCGCGTCGTTCTCCCGCTCTGTCTGTGCGAGATTCTCGTGCAATGACAGGCGTTTTTCGATCATACTTGTCAATAGCCCACTCCTTTTATACAATCCGTGCCTGGGTATCCGTACACAAGCATTATCTACCCGAAGTGCTTGCCGGACAAGTATTTCTATCGACTCTATCGACACGCGTACGGTTTTTTCTTGAAGCGGCATGGACGAGCAACGGATTCTCGACGAGCTTCTGACCCTTCTGGAGGCCCATCGTGTCAAAATCCGGCGTGAGCCGCTCGGAGGCCGGGGAGGAGGGCTGGTAACCATGAAAGGCCAAAGCATTTTCTTCGTGGACACAGAGGCGGCTTCCGCCGAGGTGGCCTCGCTGTGCGCCGAAGCCGTCGCGAAGCTGCTCGATATCGAGACGATCTACCTGCGGCCGGAAGTGCGCCAGTTCATCGAGAATCACATGGACAACACTTCTTAGAAACACACGCAGACTCATGCGGACAGCAAACCTGGCAATCAGCAGCAGCGATTCCTACGCCTTCAATCCGGCCCGGCTCAAGCAGCCCGTACCACCTGGAAACGGTGGGAATTCCGTATGTTGCCCGGGAAAAGGGGCCCCCGGGAATACGGCCTCGCGGTGGAAAATGCTTGCAATCCGGGGAAAAACAGGCGAAAAGTGGATCGGCCGACCATGCAACGGGATAGCCGGCAATGCAGATTGAGTTGGTCCGGGAGCAAGATAAATGCCTCATGATAAAGCAAGGAACCGGGACAGAGTCCCCACGATTCTCGTGGTGGACGATAATCAGCAGAACCTCGAGTTGATCCAGGCCTACCTGGACGATGTCGATTGCAGGACGGCGGCGGCTCACGATGGCATCGAGGCCCTGGACATGGTGACGAGAGAAGAGCCCGACTTGATCCTTCTCGATGTGATGATGCCCAAGATGAGCGGCTTTGAAGTCTGCCGGAGGCTCAAGGGCAACCCGGCTACAGCCGATATCCCGGTGATTATGGTCACGGCCCTGAATGAGTTCGGCGATATCGAGCGCGGCATCGACTCGGGGACTGATGACTTCGTCAGCAAGCCGATCAACCGACTCGAGCTGCTGACCCGCGTTCGGACTATGCTCAAGCTCAAGCATCTCAGCGATCGCCTGCAACGCACCCTGGCGTACCTGAGCGAGGTCGAGAAACACGCCCAGACAGACATGGGACCTGCCGGGCGGCGCTGAGTGCCATCCACGAGTAGGGGGGATTGCCCCTTCCACCACAGCCACCAAACAAAGTCTGCCTTTGGAGGCTTAGGTCCGCAGGACGCGGTGGTCCCGTCGATCCGTCTGCCCACGAATCCGATAACGTCGATCCTAAAACCGAGACAATCGCTACAGCAGACACAACCGCCACATCGACCCGCCCCAATGGCACCGCCCGCTGCCATCGCGAAAGGCAGGTTAATATCCCTCTGAAATTGGACGATACGTCAGCAGTACCTGGTTTGGATTCCGTGCAACAAGGCAGCAGGAGTGAGGGATGCGTGGCTTACTTGAGATTTTCGGCAGGGCGATCACGGTCGATACACCCGAACTGATATGGCACTGGTTGAATGAGCGAAGACGGGCCCAGGCCGACCGTGAGCTGTCGGAAAACGGGGATCTGGACCATATCATCGACCTCATGGGACACGGCAAGTTCGCGGAGGCCGCCGAGCAGGTGCGCCAGTATCTGTTCAAGGACCCTTCGTGCTGTTTCGGCCGGATGGCCGCCGCCGCCCTGTACCTGCACGAAAGCAACCTCAAGGACGCCATTGAAGAACTCAACTCGATCTACATGCGCCAGCCCAATAATACTCTGGCGCTCTATGTCCTCGGCCACTGCTTCGAGCGCCTGGGGCAGCAAGCCCAGGCCGTCGAGTTCTACCAGGACTGTATCAAATTCAACGGCCACCTGCAGTTGCCCGCTCAGCGGCTCGGCGCCATCTACTTCAAGGACGGGCGGCTGGAGGATGCCATCGCACAATACGAGCCGATGCGGGAGCACTATCCGGACGACATCTCGACCCTGGTGACTCTGGGACAGCTCTATACGCTCACCGGCCAGTACGCCACGGCCATCGAGACGTTCAACACAGCGATCCTGATCCACCCCGACAACTTCATCACGCGCGATGAGTCGATCGATGAGCTCGTGCGCACCGGGCAGCTTCAGGAGGCCCTGGATCAAATCGACGTGCTTCTCATGGACGAGCCGGAGCGAGCGGATCTGATCGCCAAGCAGGCCGACATCCTCGCCATGATGGGAAGCATCAGCGATGCCCTCGCACAGTATCAGCAGGCATTGCGAATCTGCCCGGATTTCCTGGAGGCGACGATAAAACTGGGCACGAATTTCCTGAAGATGCACGCCGAACAGCTCGCCGCACAACAATTCAACAGGGCGATTGAGATCAACGACGAGATCGTGGAGGCCTACCTCGGCCTGGCGGCCGCCCAGAGACTCGCCGGAAACCAGGCGGAGGCCCGGAACACCCTCTCGCTGGCCTCGGCCGTCCAGCCGAACAGCTCATTCCTGTTCGTTGAGACCGCCAAGCTGATCCTTAAAGCCGCCCTCGAAGCCAATCTGCTGCCGGCCCCAGAGGACGTCGGAGGCCTCGAACAGAGCGTGCTGGCCGCCCATCAACGCCATTCGGGTCGCTCACCGCACAACCCCGATCTGCATTATAGGCTCGGAATCCTTCACATGAATGCACACCGCATGCGGGAGGCCGCAGGCTGCTTCGAAGCCGCTCTGAACATCAACCCAACGTTTTCACGCGCTGCCACAAAGCTCGCCGTGTGCCTCTTCGAAACCGGCCGCACGCAAGAGGCCCTCGATCTGATCACGCCGCCACGTCACTACGACCGCGGAACGCTCGATCTCTACTACAAGACGGCGTTGCTGTACTGCAATCGCATTAAGTTCGCCTCGTCCATGATTAACCTGCAGCGCCAGATCGAGACAAACCTCGCCCCGAATCTCGATGCGACGACGAACATCTCGATTGTCCTGCAGAACCTGGGCCTGTCGGACACAGTCGGCCTGATGTGGGAGAACCTCTGCCAGACGGCCGCACACGCTCCTGTCCCACATGCCTAAGAGTGTCCAGGACCGCCCCGAGAGGCCCATTCGGCGAAAATCCAGCCGCCCCGGCCGAATGAAACATAACATATCTTATGAGACGTTGTAAACAAGGTGCTTTTCCGGGCCTCCAACAGCCCAACCCTGCGTGCTCCGCCTCTTGCGGCTTGACTTGCTCCGATCCTCCCTGACGATATACTGGCCGTGTTGTCGCCCTCGCAGCATGAGGTGCCCCGAATGATGAATGATCGGAGTGAATCGATGCCCTTGAGATCTCAGCGCGTTGCGGCCCAACTCAGACAGCAGACGCTTGCAATGGTATGTTACACAGAAAACCATGACGGCAAGGTCATGGGGGTGGGTGGTCCCGCCAAGCCCTATTGGTTCCACTTGATTGCACCGTTCCTCGGAGACAAGCAATACGAGACCGATCCCCAAGCTGCCTTCGAAGGTGTCATGCAGGTCATCATTTGCCCGTCGGTGACAGAGCGCGCTGATGGCGAATCTTTGCAGCGGGGCACCGCTACTCGGTCCTGGGCCTTCTGGTGGGGTGGCGTTGGTGAAAGCTATGCGGAAGGAAGCTACACGATCAATTCATGGCTTCAACCAACCGGGTATTATCAAGTGGATTTGGGCGATCCAGCTCACGATTATTATTACCAGAACTTCTCCGATGCTCGACCTGATGTTCCTTTGTTTGGCGATGGGATGTGGGTCGACGCGTGGCCCAGGAGTACCGATCCCCCTCCGTCCAACTCATTCGATGGCGATGACGGTTCGATAGCCAGTATGCACAGATATTGTATCGCCAGACACGATCGTGCCATCAATCTGAGTTACGTTGATACTCACATAGAGGTCGTAGAGTTGGAGGAGTTGTGGCAGCAGTATTGGCATCGGGGATATGAACCCAGATACGATGTTGTTGTGCCAGATTGATTCTGTTCGACGGCAAACGATACAGACTCATGGCAAATCTGTCTGCGCGTCCTGACTGACAACCTCGCCATTCTCTGGCATCGACTCCTATGTTCTATACGCGGAGTCAGCGCGGAACATCGGATTGCGCCCGCCCGCGCCAGAGCGTACTTCGTCACCATTCTGCCTAATATACAGACGCATTTCGCTGCCGTCCATGCAAGGTCGTGCCAACATCGTAGTTCACCCCGTATCAGAATTCGCCGTTAGAAAGACGCGATCTGTCTGGAGGGGTCGCGCAGTGCGATGGGCT
>CBFDDG010000092.1:0-12319 GCA_965603505.1 uncultured Phycisphaerae bacterium
CGTGAATCGTCAGTGTCGCCGTTCCTGCAAACTGGTAGTCATTGATCGCCGTCGTCGAGCCCGAGCCGGTCGTATTGTCGGCTGCCAACCCCATTGCCTGCATGACAACCACAAGGACCACAGCTACCATATACAATCCACTTCTGACAACATTTCCTGAAGCTCTCATGTCACACCATCCTTTCGTTCTCTGCGATGTGCGCGCACCTCTGGCGCCGAACACATCTAAATCTGTTTTTCACTGTTTTCTGCTTCCGGCCTGCGAAACCGGTGACTCACGCAGTGATATTGACCGTCCTGCTATCGCCGACTCACTCCATCCATCTTCTTCATTTGCCGTTCCCCGCGCTGGCGTCAATCTCGTTTGGAGGACCCAGGTACTTGTCCAGCCACTCGAGGATATCTCTGCGTGCCTGGTCGCCGGACGGACCGATGATGCCGTGTTCGGTCGGATACGTCTTGTGCACCTTGTCTTCGACCGGTGTCCCCAAGAGGTCGAAAAGCGGCCGTTGTGACGTCTCATAGGGGAAGAACGTGTCGTATCTACCGTTGCACATCAGCGTCGGCACCTTCACATGGCGTGCAAACCGGGCCGCGTCGGCTGCCGGCGGCTGCTCGTTCCAGACAAAACACCCCCCGGAAAGTAGGACCGCGAATCGTATGCGATCCTCCAAGGCTACAAACAAGGGTCCGTTCCCTGCCCCCCAACTCAGGCCCAAATACGTGAGCTTCTCCATATCCATATCATCGCGGCCCTCCAGATAATCGGTGGACCTGGCCAGGTCCTGATACAACTGCACGTGCCAGTTCCGGCGCGCAACGGGGCCGGTCAAGACAATCGGCTGGCCCTTATCAAGGGTACGCTCGTACGTGCCCTTGTATATGGGATAGAGCACGGCTCGACCACTCTGAACAACAGGAGTGAGTACCCAGTTGGGTTTCAGACCCTCACTGCTGGTCTCCCGCCGTGCATTGATGGAGGGAAAGAACACAACCGGTTGGAACGGAGATTCACATGCTGTCGGTATGAACAGGTAGGCAACGATCCGCTCGCCACCATAGGCAGCATTGAACGTGATCCTCTCGGTACGCCAATGCGGCGATTCGCCGTCGACAGCTTCACTATGAGCGTCCAGTTCCGTCCGGTCGTAGGTGTAGAGTTGCCGAGACGCCTGGAATTCGTCCTCGGAGAGCGGTGACAGTTGAGATATGTCTCGGGCGACGCGTATCTCTATGGGGGCGAACCAAGACGCAGGCAGGGATTCGGCTGTGCCCAAATACTTGATGCAGCGAACACCATTCCGCTCGGATCTGTCCCACGGCGAGCACGTTTCTCGCAATCCGAACATGTATTCGGCGTCCGTCCACGCGCCGCCGACGATATATCGCTGACTGCCCGAATCATCGACGGCGTTGAAGCACCATTCGCGGACGTTGCCGGCCATATCATACAGGCCTTGCAGGCCAACGCCGTGGTGGCTGCCCGCCGGGGCCGGGCCGTGGCTGAAGTTACTGTAGGGAACAATCACACCGCCCTCCACGCGGTGGCGAGCGGCTTCGTACCAATGCGATACTGGCGGCAGACTCTTGCCGACAAATTCCGCATAAGCAGCGGCCTCATACCAGCTAATGCCCGAGACCGGGTACGTGGCCTGCCCTTGTGGATAGTTTCCTTCCTCCCATGTCGCTGGTCCGCCCGCGCCTGTCTTGTCGACGAACTCTCCTACAGCCTGCTGCCAGGAAACCTCCTGCCTCTCCCTGACGAACCGATGCTTCCAGTACTCCCTCTTCTCGTATCCCCCGCCATCGACAAACTTCTTGTATCGTTCATTGGTGACCTCGCACTTGTCTATCAGGTAGTCACCGTGACGTTTCGAATATATGTTGACCATTTCCGGGTAGCTGTTTGTGGGCTGTAATTTGAGCACTATGATGTCTCGTAATCCACCAATCCCACATTCTCTGGTTTCATATCCCTCCTTGACCAACTTCCACCGGTACGTGCCACGAGGAAATCGGATACTCTCCAAGGGGGACCGGCCGAGATACAGCCACTCGCCTTCAAGATCGCCGTATCCCTTGTAGTACACGTCTGCCCCATTGGGGTCCGTCCTTACGATATAGGGTCTTGATATCTCGGGCCATACCTTGAGCAGGACCGGATCTTCCGGGATATGTCTTTCTACTTGCTCGGCCAGGAAGAACGCCGCCAAGTAGTCTTCTTGCTCAGCGAGCTTCGCGACCATCGGTAACGCTTCCTGCCTGGCCCACTTCACTCTGAGACCATGCCAATAGGCGACCACGCCGATCGCTGAGCCGATCAACAGCACCAGCACAACCGCAGCAGCAGCGAGATGCGAGCGGTGCCTGCGACAGAATTTCTGCAGTCGATAAATGGTACCGGGCGACCCGGCTGTAACAGGCTCATGCCTTAGGTGTCGCCCGATGTCCTCAGCCAGTGCGTGGACCGTGTCGTAACGACGCGCCCTGTTCTTCTCAAGACACTTCGCCACAATCCAGTCCAGGTCGCCTTTGATCAGCTTACGCAGCGCGTCAGGGCTGGTGCCGCGGCTGTGCGCAACGTCTGCCAGCGTTCGGCCCAGCGACCGCAGTCTCGTCGAGGGCATCAACGGATCGGTCTCTCGAATGATCCGCTGCATCTCGCTATAGCCGGCCTCGTGCAACTGCTCGGCGTCGAAAGGCGTCGTCCCCGTCAGCAGTTCATAGAGCAATACGCCCAGAGAATAGACATCCGTGCGCGTGTCCACGTCAATCGCGCTCATCTGGGCCTGTTCCGGGCTCATATAGGCGGGCGTACCGATCATCTGAGAATACCGCGTGAAAAGCGTCTTCTCCGTCAGTCTCTGGTTCGTGGCCTTGGCAATCCCGAAGTCGATCACCTTGGGCACCGGCTCACCGTCCTGCAAAGTCACCATCACGTTGGAGGGCTTGATATCCCGGTGAATGATCCCTTTCTGATGCGCATGCTGCACGGCATGGCAGATCTGAACGAACAGTTCCAGACGCTCGGCGGTGCTGAGCCTGCTATCGTCGCAGTACTCGATGATGGAAATGCCCTTGACCAACTCCATGACGAAGTAGGGCCGTCCCGTCTCCGTGGCCCCGCCGTCGAATACTCTGGCGATATTCGGATGGTCCATCATGGCCAGGGCTTGGCGCTCGGCCTCGAAGCGAGCGATCACCTGCCTGGTATCCATGCCTAACTTGATGATCTTCAGGGCCACCATCCGTCGGATCGGCTGCTCTTGCTCGGCCATGTAGACTACGGCCATACCCCCCTCGCCGACCTTCTCCAGCAGCTTGTACCGGCCGACGACCGTGCCCGGGCCTTCTACTGTCGCGGCGTTGTCGAGCGTGACGGCCGGATCGATCAGCGAGGCCCCGAGAAAATCGCCCGCTTCGTCGTTGGCCCTGAGCAGTGCCTCGACGCGGGCACGGGTGGCCGTATCGGGGCCGCATGTGCGGTTCAGATAGGCGGATCGCTCCGGGCCGGTCGTCTGCTCGAGGGCGGCGTAGTATATGGCTTCGACTTCGGTTGGCTTGGCTGCCACGGTTCTGCTCCGTACCTTGGTTCCATGGTGAAATGCGTTTTAGAGAGAGCGAGCGCCTCAGAAAAGAGACGACAATATGAAAAAAAGTTGAAAAGGGGTTTCCTCAGTCTCCCCGCTTGATCTCGTGGAAGAGCCACGCACGGGCATAAGACCAGTATCGGCAAGCACTTGCACGGGAGATGCCCAGTATCCCCGCCGCTTGTTCAAGTGTCAGGCCGGCGAAGCATCGCAGCTTGACCAGATCGGCCTTCGTCCGGTCCTCCACAACCAGCTTTGCGAGGGCCTCATCCAACGCTACCACGTCATCGGAGGGACCCTCGATGGCCAGATCGGCATCCTCCAAATCGACTCTCTGCCGGTCGCCGCCGTGCTTGCGTCGCTGTTTGCGCCTGGCATTGTCCACGAGAATCCGGCGCATGGCCTCAGCGGCTGCTATGAAGAAATGGCCGCGGTTGTCCCAGCTCTGAGGTTCATTTCCCAGCAGCCGGATGTAGGCCTCATGGACAAGGGCCGTCGCCTGCAGCGTCTGCCCCGGCGGTTCGTGGGACAGCTTCTGGGCGGCAAGGAGGCGGAGCTCTTCGTAGACCAGCGGCAAGAGTTCATCCGTAGCCTTCGCGTCCCCCCGTTCGATGGCGTTCAAGATGCGAGTGACGTCGCTCATTCCGATTCCTGCAGGAGGCGGTCCGGCCTCTGGTCTCGCGGGTCCTTCCCAAGCCGGGGCTGCCTCCAATCTACTGAGGCTCTGCGATCCTCTCGAAAGACATCCCTATTGTCGCATACACTCGGCGTTTTCTCAACCCTCGCGGAAGCGACACTGGAAGCGGTGGGGCGCCTCAGCGCGAAGGGTTGCTGTGCGCCCGGGTAGTCGGGAGCCAAGTCAACATGCCGCCCTTGTCAGACGCCTATGAGAGGTAGTTCAGGGGCAATGTGGGCTATTTGCCGTAGGCGGCTTTGGGATCGTAGACCTTCTCGGCGACGAATTCGAGGTCGGCCTTGCTGGAGGGCTTCAAGGCCCGATAAAAACAGGATTGGTAGCCCACGTGACACTGGCCCTGGTCGACGGAGACCTTGAGAATCAGGCAGTCCTGGTCGCAATCGACGAGGATGCGGTGAACGGTCTGGACATGGCCGCTCTGCTCGCCCTTGGCCCAGAGCTTCTTTCGTGAGCGGCTGTAGTAGGTGGCTCGACCGGTCTCAATCGTTCGGTCGAGGGCCTCGCGGTTCATCCAGGCAACCATGAGGATTTCGCCGGTCCCGGCGTCCTGGGCGATGGCCGGGATCAGGCCGTCGGTGTTGAACCGGGGCGAGAACTGCAATCCTTCTTCAATCTGCTTCGAGTCCAATAGCGTTCACCTTGAGAATGTTGGCGGATAACGTCTTGTCGCAGCATGTTTTAGCGACTATGATTTAGTATGACAAGCGATTTTTTGGAGGTCGGCTTTGTCGAAGGTACAGGATGTCCGAAAAAAGCGGCATTTGTCGCTGATCATCCGGGTGACCGTTGCGACCGTTGCGATTGCCTGGGTCCTTCACGACCAGGATTGGGGGAACCTGGCGGCGGTCTTTCAGAGGCTCAATCTGTGGGTTTTCGCATTTGCCCTGGCCGTTTTCGCGGCGGCACAGGTCATTATCGCCCTTCGCTGGTGGCTGCTTCTGCGGGCGCAGTCGATCCATATCGGCATACCGGCTGCGATCCGGCTGTTTTTCCTGGGGCTTTTCTATAACAATGTGATGCCCGGAGCGGTCGGGGGCGACGTGCTGAAAGCCTGGTATGTGACGAAACATACGGACAAGCGGCTCGAGGGGGCGTTGAGTGTGGTCGTCGACCGGGTCGTCGGGCTGGCGGGGCTGATCCTGATGGCGATTTTGACGTATTCGATATTCCTGGAAGGGGGCGTTGCGGGGCAAAGCGGGGCGGAGGAAACAAGGCCGCCCGGGTGGATCTCGGAGCATAAAGGGGTGATTCTGTGGTTCGGCCTGGCCGCTGTGGGGGCGCTGATGCTGGTGCTGGTCCATCCGCATGCCCGGGCGCGGCTCGGGCAGGTCGTGCGACGGGCTCTGGCGCGGGGGGCGGAGCTGCTGCGGGGCGTCAGAGATGCACTCGTCGTATACTGCTCGAAACCTTGGACGCTGCTCTGGGCTCTACTGCTGACCTTTGTGTCGCAGAGCATTGTGATCGCGGCTTTCTGGCTGTTGGGCGGGAATCTGGGGATTGAGGCGGGGCCGAAGTACTATTTTGTGATCTTTCCGGTGATGTGGGTGGTGGCGGCGGTGCCGATCAGTATCGCCGGGCTCGGCGTCTTCGAGGCGGGCATGGTCGAGTTGTTCGTGCTTCTGACCGGCACGGCCGCCGAGGAGGCCCTGGCGGTGGCTTTTTGCCAGCGGTTTGTCTGGGTCCTGGCCTCCCTGCCCGGCGGGCTTATCCATCTGCTCGGCGCCCATCTGCCTCGTGAGATTTCTATTGACTCCCGAGAACCCCTGAACTAACCTAATCACTCAATCGGACACGGATTTCCGGGTGCTCGCACCCGAAACCGGTTCTTCGTGAATGGGGCAAAGGGCAGTTATTGACACATGAATATCGGCAGAAGGTTCAAGAGCTACTTCTTTCGTGGGTTGGCCGTGCTGCTGCCAACCATGCTGACCCTGTGGATATTGGCCTGGGGTTATGAACTCATACAAGAAAACGTCAGCATTCACATCAATCGGGGTCTGGTCAAGGCGCTCGTATGGCTTGACAGCGGCTCCGAGGAGGCGCTGAGGCAGTACGAGGCCAAACTGGAGGAGATCTTCGTCACGGGCCTGGCCGGCTCGGTTGTGGGTTTGCTGATTGCGGCGGCGGCCGTGTTCCTCGTGGGGGCGCTGCTGGCCAGCGTTGTGGGCAGGGCGTTGTGGCGGATCATCGAAGCGTTCATCATGAGTACGCCGGTTCTGCGGCGAGTGTATCCATATGTCAAGCAGGTGACCGATTTCCTGCTCACGCAGGAGGACCAGAGGAAGGTGTTCTCCCGGGTGGTCGCCGTGGAGTATCCGCGCAAGGGCATCTGGTCCATCGGCTTCGTCACCGGCTCGGGCCTGCGCCGGATCACGGACAGCGTGCACGAGGAGTGCCTGACCGTTCTGGTGCCGAATTCTCCGACCCCGGTCACCGGGTACGTGATTGTCGTGCCCAAGGCCCAGACGATCGCCCTGGAGATGACGATTGAAGAGGCGTTTCGGTTTGCGGTCAGCGCCGGCGTCATCACACCGGACAACGAACATTCGAACGATTTGCCCGCGGCGCATGTCAGTCGGGCCGCGGCAGGAGCAATAGGAATAGGCGAACGTTCTTAAATTAAGGAGAGAAACATTGCTTTTTACAATCTCGGGAAAGCACGTTACGATTACGGAGGCCATGAGGACCTACGCAGAGGAAAAGACGTCGAAGCTTCCGAGGTACTACGATGGCGTCAACCAGGTGGAAGTTGTCGTCGACAGCAGTCATGGGGCAAGCAAGGTAAGCGTGGAGATCATCGCGAGGGGCGAGCACGGCAACGTCTTCGTGGCTACCGAGGTGGGCAACGATGCCTACCAGTGTATCGATGGGGCGGTTCATAAGCTTGAGGGACAGCTTCGAAAGAAGAAAACAAAGGAACGCGATGACAAACACAAGCGTGTGGGTGAGAGTGGTGATTTTGCAGAACCGACATACCCGCAATAGCAGCGTCGGCATTGCGGTTGGATCGTGGGATGGTTGCGGCAAAGGATAAGACTGGACGCGAAGAATGAAGTTCGAAGAATTTGTGTGTTTCAAGGCGACAATCCCTCATTTGCAGGCGACGGATCGGGATGGTGCGATTGCCGAGCTGGTTTCGGCGCTGGTCACGGCGGGCGAGGTCGCGGCCGAATCGGCCAAAGACGTGACCAAGGCTGTGACCAAGAGAGAAAACGAGGCGAGTACGGGCATGGGCAAGGGCGTCGCCGTGCCTCACGTCAAGCATTCGACCGTCAAGAAGGTCGTCGCCGCCATCGGTCACAGCAGCACGGGAATCGACTTCGCCTCGCTGGATGAGCAGCCCGTCTACTCGGTGATTCTGCTGATCAGTCCTCTCGACAATCCGGACAAGCACCTGCAGGCAATGGAGAGTATCTTCCGTCATCTCCAGAAGGAGAGGTTCCGCAAGTTCCTCCGGCAGTGCCGAGAGCCGGACGCGCTGCAGGACCTGCTCAGGGAGGCCGACGAGAATCCCTCGTGGTGAGCCGGACCCGGGTTGGCCTGAGGCGGGAAGATCCGATGCAGATGGGAGAAAGGGCCTTGGAGAAACTGGTTTGTGAGACAACTGTCGAAATCAGGAACGCCGACGGCCTTCACATGCGCCCCGCCATGCAGTTCGTCGACCTGGCCGGCCGGTTTGCCAGTGACATCACCGTCAGCAACGATGACACCGAAGCGGATGCCAAGAGCATTATGCAGATGACGATGCTGGCGGCCGCCCGTGGGACCCGGCTGCGTATCCGGGCGGAGGGCCCCGACGCGGAAGAGGCCGTCAACGCCCTGCGCGAGCTCGTCGAGACGCGTTTGTTTGGTGAGCCGCCGCCCGAGGGCAAAGGATAACGAGCCCCAGAAGATCCTGATATGGAGATAAAAAAGGGAATAGCCGTCTCGCCGGGGATATCCATCGGCAAGTGCCTCATTGTGGACTCCGAGGATTACCGGATTCCGCGGCGGGAGATTGACTCCCCGCAGAGGATGGGGGAGATCCAGCGCGTTCGCAACGGCTTTCGCGATGCGATCGAGGAGTTGACGGCGCTCGAGCGGGCCCAGGGCGAGGCCGGCGGCGGACGCATCAAGGATATCTTCGCGGTGCATTTGCGATTCTTGCGGGACCGAAGCCTGCGACGGCGGATCACCGATTTGGTCCACACGGAGTCGGTCACGGCCGAGTACGCCGTCTCGACGGTGCTGCGGGAGATTGCCTCGCATTTTGAAACGGGCGTCAAAGACGCTTATATGCGCGAGCGCGCGGCCGACATTTACGACATCGAAAGACGTCTGCTCAGGCGGCTGCTGGGAACCAAGCGGGAGGATATCCTGCACCTGACGGAGGAGGTCGTGGTCGTGGCGCGAGAGCTCAGCCCCACGCAGACGGCCGGCTTCAACAGGGATTACGTTCGCGGCATTGCCTCCGATGCAGGCGGGCGGACGAGTCATGCGGCCATTGTTGCTCGTTCCCTCGGGATCCCGGCGGTCGTCGCCCTGGAGGACCTGACGGAGGTCGTTCGCGGCGGCGATACGGTAATCATCGACGGCAACCGCGGCATCGTCGTGGTCAATCCGGATGACGAGACGATTGGCCAGTACGAGGCCTACTCTCGCGAGTTCGTCGCCCTGGAGCACAAACTCGATGCCATTCGTGAGAAGCCCGCCGTCACGCGCGACGGCGTCAGGATCGAGCTGCTGGGCAACATCGAGTTTCCGGATGAGGCCGAAGCGGTTTTGGAGAAGGGCGGGGAGGGCGTCGGCCTGTACCGCACGGAGTTCCTCTACCTCAACCGGCCCACCGAGCCGGTGGAGCAGGAGCAGTATGAGGCGTACGCCGAGACGGTGCGGGTCTTCCAGGACCGGCGCGTAGTCATTCGTACGTTCGACCTCGGCGCGGACAAGTACACCCAGAGCCGCCGTGCGGCTGCCGAGCCGAACCCGTTCCTGGGTCTGCGTTCCATCCGATTCTGTTTGCAGAACCTCACGATGTTCAAGACGCAACTCCGCGCGATCCTGCGGGCCTCCGTGCTCGGGCAGGTCAAGGTCATGTTCCCGCTGATCACGAATATCCAGGAACTGATGCAGGCGAAGATGATCCTGCACGACGTGATGGAGGACCTCGACGAGGAAGGCATTCCGTACAACCGGGATATCGACGTGGGGATCATGATCGAGACGCCGTCGGCTGCATTGACGGCGTCGACGTTGGCCCGGGACGCCGATTTTTTCAGTATCGGCACGAATGACCTGACGCAGTACACGCTGGCCGTTGACCGGGGCAACGAGTTGGTCTCGACGCTGTATTCGGCCGCCGACCCGGCCGTGCTGCGGCTGATGCGCACGGTCATTCAGGACGCATACAAGGCCCAGATCGACGTCTCCGTCTGCGGCGAGACGGCCTCCGAGCCCGAGTACGTCATGCTGCTGCTCGGGCTGGGCGTTCGGACGCTCTCGCTGACGCCGCCGATGATCCCGGAGATCAAGCAGGTCATTCGTTCCGTCACCCTGGAGGAATGCAACGCTCTGGCCCGGAAGGTGCTGGCGATGAACTCGGAACGTCAAATCTCCGGGTATCTCCGCAACGCGGGCAGGAAGGTCCTTCCGGAGGCCTTCTGATGGGTCCGGACGGCTGCATGGAGGGGACAGGGCGGCGCAGTGCCGAGGTCGTTGAGATGAGTGGAAAGTGGTCCGTGTGCAGAGAGGAATGGGCATAAAGGCTTCGAACGATCATCCTTGCTGTTGTTCCACGGGAGGGCAGCCAGACATGTCCATCTCAACGCACGCCACGGCGGCGATCCGGTTTCGGATCGCCGGGCCGGTGCGGTTCCTCTCCCACGCGGAAACGCTTCGCGTCCTGCAACGGGCCTGTGCGCGGGCGGCACTGCCGGTGCGGTACACGGAAGGGTTCAATCCACATCCGCGGTTATCCCTGCCGCTGCCGCGGCCCGTGGGCGTGGAGGCGGATGAGGAGCTACTGGTCGCCAGGCTTGAGAAGGCCGGGCCGATTGAGGACCGGCCCGGGCGAGAGGCCGCGATAGGGCAGGCTCTGGCCGAGGAGTTGCCCGATGGAATGGAAGTGCTCGCCGTGGCCCTGACCGCGTCGAAGGCCTCGTTCCATCCGCGCTGCGCCGAGTACGTTCTGCCCGTTCGCGGAGCGGACGATCCGGAGCGTAAGGCCGCCTTGGAGGACGCAATCAAGACGGTGATGAACAGCCAAAGCTGCACGGTGGAGAGAGTCTCTCCGGGACGCAGGGCGCCCCGGCGGATCGACGTCAGGGGCTTTCTGTGCTCGATTCGTCTGGAGAATGCGAATCTCATCGTGCAGCATCTGACGGGCGCATCCGGCTCCATACGCGTCGAGGAGATCCTGCAGCTCTTCGGGTTGCGGGGGCAGGACTTGGCCGGGCCCGTCCGGAGAACGAAAGTCACATGGGAGACAACACAATTTGACAATACGACACAATGGAACTGTTTGAGTCCAAGGGCAGAGGATATACAAGATGACACGTGAAATGTTAGTGAACGTCGCCGAACGTGAGGAGTGCCGGGTGGCCGTGGTGGAAGGCGGCGCGCTGGAAGAGCTCTATGTCGAGCGGGCCAGCGTCGGCACCCACGTCGGCAATATCTACAAGGGCAGAGTAGTCAATATCGAATCGGCGATCCAGGCCGCTTTCATTGATATCGGGATCGAGAAAAACGGCTTCTTGCATATCAGCGATCTGCATCCCCGTTACTTTCCGAAAGCCAAGAACAACGTGCTGGAGACCATCGGCCGGCGGCAGGCCCTGAAGGATCGCCCCCCGATTCAGAGCTGCCTTCGTCGCGGCCAGGAGATCGTCATCCAAGTCACCAAGGAGGGGCTCAAGACCAAGGGACCCACGCTCAGCACCTACCTGGCGCTGGCGGGCAAGCACCTGGTCATGATGCCCTGGATGAAGAACTACGGCATCTCGCACAAGATTGAGGACGAGGAGGAGCGCAAGCGACTGGCGGCCATCTTCGAGGAGTGCAAAGCCCCAAAGGGGCACGGGTTCATCATCCGCACGGCTGGCGGGGGCGCTTCGAAGCGGGATATCCAGAACGACCTGCGATACCTCAACCGGCTCTGGCGCGCCGTCCAGAAGCGAATGGACACGGAGAAGGCCCCGGGGGACATTTACCAGGAATCGGATCTGGTCATTCGGGCCCTGCGGGATATTTTCGGAAGCGAGATCTCGAAGATCATCTGCGATTCGGACGTGACGGTGCGCAAGATCAAGGACTTTCTGTCCATTGCGACCCCGCGGCTCAAGCCGAAGGTGGTGCACTACGACGAGAAGATTCCGCTGTTTCATAAGTACCATATCGAGGAGGAGATCGCCAAGATCCAGTCGCGCGAGGTGTTGCTCAAGAGCGGTGGCTCGATCGTGATCGAGCAGACCGAGGCCCTCGTAGCCATCGACGTCAACAGCGGGCGTTTCCGCCGCCAGAAGAGCGCCGAGCAGACGGCGTTCGAACTCAACACGGAGGCGGCCGGCGAGATCGCCCGGCAACTGCGGCTGCGCGATCTGGGCGGATTGATCGTCTGCGACTTTGTCGATATGCGGAACCAGAAGCACCGCAAGGAAGTGGAGGGGGCCTTCCGGGAGGCGGTGCGAACCGACCGGGCGCGGTCCAAGATCCTGCGGATCAGCCGTTTCGGTGTCGTCGAGATGACCCGCCAGCGGATGCGCCCCTCGCTGCAGTTCAGCACGTACCTTGCCTGCCCGCACTGCGGGGGTATGGGGTACGTCAAGAGCCACGAATCGCTGGCCCTGGAGATCATCCGCCTGCTGAATCTGACGGTCTCGAAGGACCACATCCGTCGGATCGAGCTGACGGTCTCGCAGGAGGTCGGCGATTACCTGCAGAACGAAAAGAGGGCCACCATCGTCCAGATCGAGCAGCTCTCCGAGAAACGGATCATCATCCATTCGTCGCCCGATTATTCGGGCGAACAGCGCACGCTGCTGTGTCTGAACGAGCG
>CBFDDG010000093.1:0-12258 GCA_965603505.1 uncultured Phycisphaerae bacterium
CACCGACACACGGATTTTCAGTCCGTTGCTCTACCAACTGAGCTACCTGCCCTCTTCTTGCCGTGCAGGACACCGTAGTATATCTGACACTTTGACGCCTGCAAGCAGATTTTCGAGCAACGCGAGTTTTGTTGCCCGCAGCCGCAGGCAGTGCGTGCCGGGGAGCACTTCAGGTGTCGGGATATGCGATCGCGTGAAGTCTCTGACAGCGAAAATCAGCAGTCCCGGCCCATGTGAGGACAGTCCGGAACGATTGCCCACCTCTGGATCTCTGCTCCCCTCAATGATTTCAGCAGAAATCCATTATCTATAACTTTTGCCAGGACAAGATCTTACAGACACACCTGCTGTAGGTCATGGACTCCGTAGAGAGTCCGCAAAAAAAACGCAAATTCTTCTTGACAGAATTGGCTCTGCGTATTAGAGTACTCTGTGTAGCAAAAGAACTATGTTTCTTCGAAGGAGTTACCGCAATGGCTCTCTCTCAGCAGGACGCCTTGGATTCACTGGGTTTGATCAAGGACACGGCAAGCAGGACTCACAAGGTGCTCGCCGCAGATTATGCCGGCAATCTACTTATTCTCTGGGGCCTGATCTCGATGGCGGGCTTCAGTGCCGTGGAGGTCTTTGGTCATCGAGGCGGGTACATCTTTGGCCTCCTGGATGGCGTGGGGGTTCTCGTAACCCTCTTCATATGCCGGAGATGGCCCCTTGGCCATTCCGTACGAGGGTCCGGCTCGCTGCAGGTTGCCCGACGCATCTTGGTCTTCTGGCTGATCCTGTTCGCTTATGCCGTCGTTTGGATGCTTCTGCTGCGGCCTGCCACTGGGATGCAGGTCGCTGCCTTCCTCGTGACGGTAGCGATGCTGGGTTGGGTGGTTATCGGCCTGTGGACGGGAAGTCTCTTCATGCTCTGGCTGGGTCTGGCAGTGACCGTTCTGACCCTCTTCGGCTTCTATTTGATTCCCGGCTGGTTCAATCTCTGGATGGCGTTGACGGTGGGCGGCACCTCGCTGGGCGCCGGGTTGTACGTTCGCATTCGCTGGAGGTAACAATGGCCGAGTTCGACAACATCATCCATCAGCCCATTCGGCTCCAGATTATGTCTTCCCTGGTGGCCCTCGATCCGGACGAACAGTTCGAGTTCACCTACCTGCGGAGCCTGCTCAAGGTCACCGACGGCAATCTCGGCGCCCACCTGGCCAAGCTGGAGGCAGCCGGCTATGTCAGAATCGATAAGACATTTGTCGACCGCAAGCCGCGGACCTTCGTATGCGCCACCGGCAAAGGCCGAGATGCCTTCACCGACCACGTGGCGGCCCTCGAGAAGGTCCTGAAAGGGCCTCGGGAATCGAAGTCAGACACGACCGGGCTCACGGGGAATGAAGCCATTTGAGGGAGGCCGCAATGCGACGAATTCCCAACTACATGAACCTCGTGCATTTTTGAAAGGAAGAACGATGGCAAGGGAAAAGTACCATGCAGCAGGCGGAGCTCTCCTTCTGGCGGTAGTGGTCGCCGGCGGGATCCTGGCTGCGTCGAAGCCGGAAGAAATCCCCATCAAGGTCCGCAAGACGCCAGAGCAGGTCGTCCTCTACACCATTCATCGCGGACCGCTCGAGAAGGTCGGCTCGACGATAGCAGAACTCATGACGACAGGCATGCAGAAGGGCGCCTACCCGAGCGGGCCGATCTCCTTCATGTATCTCAACGACTCCAAGGCCGTCTCCAGCGAGCACTGGCTCATCGAGATCAGGGTCACGGTCGCTCAGGAGACCCTGAGCCTCGCGGGCACTCTCGGCAAGTTCATGGATGTCAAGAAACTTGCCGGCGTGGAGGTGGCGGTGACGGGCAAGCCCGAGGGACTCGCCAGTTCCGAGCCGATCTACCGGCGGCTGTACACGTGGATCTTTGAAAACGGCTACTTGCCCACCGAGGGACCCTCTGAGGCGTTCCTGACCAACGCGGAGACGCAGGATTATTCCCGTATGAAGACCGAGATCACGGTGCCGCTCAGGAAGGTATCGCAAGCCCGATAGAGTGAACCGTAGGCTGTGCGCCCCGTATCCTCTGAGAGCCGCTACCTGACGCCGTCAGGTGCGGACCTTCGGACACGAGAGGCCAAGCGCGTGTAAGAAGACGCCGCGTGGGAACACTCATCTGCACGTGTCCGCAGGGGAACGAATGCGTAGGTACGAGCGCGCGGGGCGGCACTTGCAGATGGTGGCGCCGTCGCGGCCTATTGGGGAAGGGCACATTGATGGAGTCACGGGGCAAGAGGGCAGCGATCATTCTGTTAGCAGGCGGTTTGCTGATCGGCGGGGCATCGTCGGTCGTGCTGTCGCATTGTGAAATCCCTTGCGGCATTTACGGGGACCCGATGCGGCTGGACATGATGGCCGAGCACATTACCACGATCGAGAAATCCATGAGGCAGATCGTCGACCTCTCGGCGGCGGGGGACAAGAACTACAATCAGTTGGTGCGATGGGTCGTCAACAAGGAGCAGCACGCGGATCACTTCAGCGACATCATTACGCAGTACTTCATGAAGCAGCGGATCAAGCCGGCCCCCAAGACCGACGTCAAGGCCTACGAGGACTACGTCCACAAGCTGACGCTCCTGCACGAGATGCTGGTCACCTCAATGAGGTGCAAACAGACGACGGACCTGAAGAACGTGACGAAGCTGCGTTCCCTGCTGGCCGAGTTCCGCACCGCCCACCTGGGTGAAGAGGGCCATTCTCACTGAGTGCGGCGAGCAGGGCGTCTGTCTGCCTCGGCTAACTCTCCCGGGCCGGATTCGAGGTGAAACAGACCAGGGAAATCAGGACGAGACCGGCGCCCGCAATGAAGAGCACGATCCGCTTCGCCGGCTCGCTGCACCGGCGCAGCCACTTCGGGATCGGCGTTTCCGTTGTTTCCTGGTCCGCATGGTCGATGAGGGCCTTGCGGGCCGCCGCCAACTCGCTGGCCCTGGCCCTGGGGTAGACGGCGTTGGGATCTTCGGGCTGGGTGCCGAGCGTCGCAGGCGCGATGCGCTTCAACACGTTCGGGTCATTCTCCAGTTGATCGAGAAGTGCATCGTAATCGGCATTGAGCGATTCGAGGCGTTGGAGCGACAGTTCTGCTTCTTTCACGAGATGCTTGTTGCGGCAGTGCTGGATCAGGTCGTCGCACAGGACCGCCACGCCAAGTGCCCCGGCGCCGATGCCGAAGAAAATCACAAAGAGAAGGAGGTGGAGAATGCCTTGTCTTTGCATGGTCCGCAGTCAAAAACTGCGGCAGGCGTGGCCTTCTCCACCAAAGAGAGGACCACACCTGCCGAATCGTACCTGATCCTTCCGTTCCGCCCGCCCGTCCGACAGAGCCTCCAACCTACTGGGCCTATCGGCCATTACCGGGGCGTTTCTGGAGCGTTTCGCTCAGAGCCCGTAAATCACGCTGTCAAAGCGGATACACCGGCAACTGGGCTCGCAGCAGCTCGTAGATGGTCTTGCCGTCTTTGATCGCTTCGGCAGCCGTCTCCTTGAACTGGCCCTGGAGCTCATCGAAATCGGTCTTCTTGAGTTCCGCCAGGTTCTTCTTTTTGCCCTTGGCATTGGCGTCGACGAACTTGGCCATGGTCTCGGTAGCCATCTCACGAATGAGCTGCCAGAGTTCGCGTCCTTCACTGGCCGCAACGGCGCGACCCAGAGCCAGCGACACCGACAGGATGGCGTTCATGCCCAGCACGCCTTTCCGCTGCATGGCGAGGACCTTCTCATCGTCCGAGGCATTCTTGGGAATCCGACCCGCACGAATCGCCTCCTGGAGTTCCAGACCCAGCAGTTCCTTGTCCGTGTCGAGCAGGCTTCCGAGCTTGGCGAGCCGCCGGCCGACGAAGGCGTTGGCGAGCACCGTCTCGATATGCTGGACCGCATCCATACAGCCCTTGCCGTCGTAGCGTCTGGATTTCTTCCAGAGGGCCGTGAGCTTCTCATCATTCTTGGCCTTGACGTCCGCCACCTTCACGTCTTTCTTGAACCGCAGCGTGCCGTCGCCGGCGTCCTTGAAGAGGTCGGCATACTTCTTCGTGGTCTCGGACGGCTCGATGATGCTGTCCACATAGTGGATGGCCTCGTCGATACCGGCCGAGGTCCCGAGCGGGGTCGAGCCTTTAAAGCGGATCGCACCGCTGCGGCCCAGGAACAGCGTGGCTGCGGCCGTGGGAATACCGGCGTTGGTCGCCTCTTCGGTGCCACTGACGGCCTCGATGGCCAGCAGCTTCATCAGGAGACTGGTGATATCCAGTTCCGCTGCGTCCGGCTTGATGGCCACATCGTCCTTGCCGGTGAGCATCGCCACCAATTCCTTGACGTTCGCCTCGACTTCCTTACGCTCCTTCTCGGTCATTTCGCGTTGCGAAGCCCGGGCCAGCGCGAGGATTTCCATCACACGGCCATACTTCTGAAGTCGTTCAGTGTTGGCTCCACCACCGGCCTTGAGGCCCAGAGCGTTCATCGCAGTCGCGATTTCCGCCTCAAACGGATCGTTCGGCGATTTGGAGCGGTGCGAGACGACCAGCTCGGCGCCATAACCGAGCGAAGTCAGCATGGCCAGCACGGTCTCGGAGAGCGTTCCGATCTGGTTGGCCTTGATCAGTGTGGCATTGATTTCGCCGTTCTTGGCGCACTTCTCGATGTTCGAGTCCTTCGTCGTGACCAGGTCGTCGCCGATAATGAAGATCTTATCGTCGAGCTCCTTCACCAGGTCCTTCCAGCCGGCGTGGTCGAGCTCGCCAAACCCGTCCTCGATGGAGAGGATCGGCACGTCATCTTCCATGGCGCTCTTGTAGAGTTCGAGGATCTGGTCGCGGCTCATGTCGACCTTGCTCTTGTCGCGCCAGAAACGATACATCCCGACGGAGTCCATCTGGCCGGTTTCCTCACGGTACAAATTCTCCAGTTCGGAAGCAGCCGGGTCCAGAGCAATCGCCACGTCCACGCCGGGGACGTATTCGCAATCGAGAATGGCCTGCTTCATCATCCGCCACATTCGCTGCTCCGGCACTTGGTCACCCTCTTCCTTGTCGATATAGGGAGCCAGGCCGCCTTCGAGGCCGATGCCCATGACCTTCGCGCCCGGAGCGGATTCGATGATCTCCTTCAAGCGGTATTGCAGCTTGACCGTCATTTCCTGGGCATCTTCGTAGGTCTTGGCCGAAAGGGGCAGGAACATACTCTCCTGCATGCTGATGTTGCTCTCGGGGTATTCCTTTTCGGTGTGCCGGCCGCCCATGGCGCAGTTGCGATACTGCCATGGAGCGGTGACGCGGGTGCCGTCCTTGAGGTTGATGGAGGTCATGCGCGTCGTGAGCAGCGTCTTCTTGACTTCTCCGACCCGGACGAACCAGCTTTCACCGGAGGCGGCCGCTGCTGCGGCCCTTGCCGCTGCCTCGGCAGCGGCCTTTTCCCTTGCGCGGAACGCGCGAAGCTTGCCGGGGTCGGCCAGCAGGCGGTCCAGAAGGCCTACAAAGCCCGGCGCCAGGAAGAATCGGCCGATGTAGATGAAGAACTCACCGGCGCCCCCGGGAATCACAAAGAGCCCGAGGCCAATGCAGATCGCGGCGATCGGGAGGCAAACCGTCGCCAGATACCCACTCCAGACCGGCGCCGCGGCCGCCACGGCCAGGTTGTACGGGGCGTCGGGAGCAAAGTTGCCGTGCTCCTTCTTGACCCCGTAGAACTTGCCCCATGGAATCTGCAGGAACATCCGGGCGTACCAGCCGAACTTGCCGCCCGTGCCCTGCATGACCGCGTCGGCCTTCTCCTGCGAATCCTTGTTCAGGGCCGTCAGCTTCGCGGCGGCCAGGAAGTGCCCGATCTCGTGGATGGCGATCCCGATGTGCCACGACAGATACAGGATCAGCAGAGAGACGATCGTTTCGCCGCTGAGGAACATGAATCGAAGCACGTCGAGCTTGATGTTCTGCCCTTCGGCGGCCAGCCTGGTCAGTTCGGCGGCCGGAAGGCTCAGAACCGAGGAAATGAAGGCCGCATGGAACGACACCAGCTTATGGTTTGCGATCACCCAGCCGCGCTCCAGATATCCCGCCGGGGCGGTCGTTGCCCTCGTCACGCCCGGAGATCGGCGGCTGCCGCCACGGATTCTTTCGTCTAACCGACTCAGTAGACCCATTCTGAACTTCTCCTTTACCGTACGTTCCAACTCATTTGGCCATTCGAGAAACGCAAGACAATAACAGCCTTCCCGCCCCCAAGTCAAGCCAGATCGCCCCCGCCAGAGCAAAAATCGAAGATCGAAGCGCAAAATCGCGGATTCGGCCACAGGAAAATCAAAAATCAAAGTGCAAAAATCAAAAAGGGGCCCCTGACGGCGGTTGGATCCGCGCGTCCGGCGTTCTTGCCCATCCGACAAGCGTCGCCCGCAGGGCGAATCCGCAATTCTGCCCTTTGCCCTTTGATTCTTGATTTCTCCTCCTCACAGCCGGTGGACGCGGCAGAGGTCGGTCCTCATCTTGTCGGAACGACCAGCTTGTCCAGAGGGTTCGACCCTTCTTGTCGCTCCTCGACATCGCTGAAGCCGTCGTTGTCGTCATCCGGATCGCTGTTGTCTCCGATGCCATCACCGTCCGTGTCTCGCCATTCCGACGCATCGAGGGGGAAGGCATCCCACGGGACGACTCCCGCTCTCTTCACGCCGTCGCCATCGATATCGAGCTCCTCGCAGTCCGGCGTGCCGTTCTGGTTCCCGTCGTCCGCGAGGCCGTCGCCATTGTCGTCCGCGTCGAGATTGTCCCCGATCCAGTCCCGGTCCTCATCCTCCCATTCGTAGGGATCGAGCGGAAAAGCATCCTGAGGGTCGGGGACGCCGTCGTTATCGTCGTCGGTGTCCAGATGATTGGGCCGGCCGTCGCGATCGATATCCGGAGCGCCGTCCGGCGTGATGAGCAGCGCAAGATCGACCGTGAAGGCGGGGACTTCGAGTTGGTTCCACCCTTTCAAAATGTCGATTGTCTTGATGATTGAGGCGTCCTCCGGTGCGTACCAGTATCCCTGGGCCGGATTCGAGACCTCCAGTGCGATCTGGAGGCTCTCCATCGGGTCCGTGTGGCTCTTGAAGTGATGTAGGTACACTCCCATCCTGCCGTTCGATGCGAGGGCATAAGCCCGGACGGCCTGGGGGTGTGAGACGTCGACGGTTCGCATCCGGACGTCGCCGTCGAGACGATAAGCGAAGTCCTGCATGGCCCGAACGTATTGCCGCTCCTGGGGGCCGAGCCAGATGTTCATGAAATGGCCGTCCCGGGCATAGCTCGTGTTCCAGAAGATGACGGCGATCTCGTTGAACATGGCCGTCCAGTTTCGGATCCGCATACGCAGCGCCGAACGGTCGTCCCACACGCCGCCAACCCCCGGCGGGACCGGCTTCGACTTATCGATATGGTTGCCCTGCTCGCCGACCACGACCGGCTTGTCGTATCGCTTCCAATCTTCCGCCCTGGCGGCGGTTGCCCGGTCCGACTCAAGCTCATTCTCGCGCTGGTACCAGTGCGGAGCGTTGATCTCAATGCCGTCCAGGTCGGGCCTGTCCCAGCTCGTGGTGACAGAATGGGAATACGGGTCGATGGATTTCAGGTAGGGGATCATGACGGCATACCAGCGGTCGTCGGCGTGCTGCTCGTTGAGAAACTCCCAGAAATCCACGTACGCGCCCCAGCGATCGACGCTGTACTTGATGAATCGCTTGACCTTGGACAGGCCTTGCTCGTTGTCCGGTTCCTTGTTGAAGACCGGCTGGTAGCCGAAGATTCCGTAGAAGATGCGGAAGCCGTACTTGCGCGCATATTGGAGCAGCTCGTCCGTCATGATGCCTTCCTGGACGAGATAATGGTCCAGGTCACTGTAGAGGTCGTATGAGCAGTTCTTTTGCGAAAAGCGGTACAGGTTGAAGCCGCACTTCGAGAAGGATCGAAAGTAGACGTCGGCGTTCTGCGGATTGCACGAGGGGCCGCGGAGGAACATCGGGCCGGCCGGCAGGGCGGGCGGCTCTTTCAGGTCCGTCCGAAAGGGGCCTTCCATCGAGCACTGATCCAGTGCCGAGCCGTTGTGCGAGCCATCGCCCCAGCAATCCTGCAGCCCGATGGGCCAGAAGGGCGTCCCGTCATCGAATCCGAAGCGATAGGGATTCCTCGGATGTTGACGCACGAAACCGGGCAGGGGCTTTCGGCCCTTGATGCAGGTGAAGGCGCCTTGACCCGATGTGCTCTGTTCCTGGGTGTTCCTGAAGACGAAGCGGTACGTCCATCGACCCAGCTCGGACGGTGCGAAGCGCGCCTTCCACAACTCCTGCTTATAGTGGAATCCTCCGATCTGTACCTTCTTTGAGGAGGGAGAAGTCAGAATGATGTCAATGGTCGCATCAAAGAACGGATTCTCGTACTGGTTGGCATGTCGAAATGTGATCTCGAACACTTCGTATCGTGGCACGGTCGTGGAGTTCTGCGTGTGCTCCACGTGCAGGGTGTTACTGTCCGAACCAAGCGCCATCCCGTGAGGCTCCACAGCCGGGTCGACGGCGAGGGCGAGCATGGACAGGATCGGACCGGACACAAGGACCATCTGTAGCGTCATCGTCTTGCTCCTTGTCAGCCCCTCCAGGGTCTGGAGCGGCCGGTGCTCGTGATCTGGGCGACGGCGTCGCGAGCGAGGAGGGCGTTCTCACGGACCTGGAAGTCGAACATGCCCACGTTGACGAAATCGGCCCCGTTGGCAAAGGCGAATGGAAAGGCGTCGCGCGGGTGGATCGCGCCGGCGGCCAGGACCTTGAAGGCGATCCAGGGTTTGTTCACGGTCCTCATGAACTTCGCCGTCTCTTCGGGACGCGTGCACCACATGTTGTCGTGAGCGGGCAAGCCCCGCTTCGGGCGTTCGGCCCGCGGCGTTGCGGACCAGTAGTTGTCGCTATGGAATGCTTTCATGTAGAAATCCAGCGGCACGCCGGCCTTTTCCAGGGCGACGGGGACTTCGAGGGCGTGGCAGGCACAGCCGGCGATCAGCCCGTTTTCTCTGATGAACTCGACGGCCTTTGCGATCAGGTCGACCCGGCCGAGCTGGATCCAGCGGTCCGCGATGCCGCCGTGGATGAACGCGCCGACGGCGCCCTCATCGACGGCCTTGCGGATCGATCCGGTGAGATCCGTGCTCTTCGGGTAGGTCTGGGCGATCCATTGGATGCAGCCTCCCCACTCCCGGCGGTAGCGCCGGACCATGCGAATCGTCGGGTCCTCTCCGAGGGCGTACGGACTGTTCACGGGCCCGATCATCGTGTTGATGCCGCACCGCTCGCAGAGCTGCCAGGTCTCGGCGATCTTGCGATCGGTGAAGTAATGTCGCATCAGGGACGCGATGTAGGTCAGGTCGCGGTCGTGGGCGCTGCCGATGATGAGATTGCCGCCGCAGATCAGGCGGCTGATCCGTACCTGCCCGATGCGGCCGATGGGAACTTTGATGTCGGATGGCTCTGAGGTCGGCATGGGTCCCTACTTGGCCGCTAGGACGTCGAGCTCGGCGATGGTCGTGTAGTATTGGCGCGACCACTCGCTCAACGCCACGAGGCGAATGTAGCGCCCGGTGACGGGCTTCTCGAATTGCACGCTCTGGAGCTGGCTGTTGTTGGGGAAACGACCCGCGCTCACCGCCGAGCCCCACTGCTCGCCGTCCCGGCTCACGTAAAACTCATACTCGCGAATGCGCCCGTTCGAGATGCCCTGACGGGGCAACTGCGTGAAGCCGAGGAGCTCGACGGCCTTGCCCAGATCGATCTGGATTTCGTGGGGATGTTTCTCCTGCGTGGAGGACCAGTTCGTGTGCCAGAAGGTCGCCGGGTCGTTGTCGATGGCGTGACGCACTTCGCCTTCGCCCGGCTCGACGCTGTCGACGTGCGTCACCTTCCACGTCGATTTGTCCATCTCCTGCAGGGGAATGATCCTCGCGAGCTCGACGCGGGCGGTGTCACTGACCAGGTCCCTTTCGAGGGTCACGCGGGCCTCGATCGTGCCTTGCTCGATCTGCTCGAAAGGCCGGGTATAGGTCGTCCACGGTCCGTTGTCGAGGCGATAGTGTAGGTTGCCCGGGGCGGTTGCTTCGATTCGCACGACGCCGCCTTTGTCGCGGGTGATCAGCGGCGCCTCGAGGTTGGGCAGTTGGACGCGTGCGTTCGCCGTCGCGGGCCGCAGGGAGTAGCGGAATCGTGTGGGACCGGCGTTCAGGGTGTACTTATTCATTGGGCGCGGGCCACAACTGGCGCCGCCGAGACCCATGTGGGCGGCGTCGATGCAGAGGTAGACCTCATCTCGCGGCACGACCTTATCGATGTGCCGGGCCTGGTCGTAGTCTTCGGCGGTATTGTGATGGGCGCTGATCGAGTACGTACCATCCGTGACGACCAGCAGACCGTTGCCGCCACCGTTGCTCAGGCTGGCCCATCGCACGTCGGTCTTGTTGCCGTTGTCTTGCGGGCGGACGTAGCGCTCATATTGGTCGGCGACCTTCCCGCTGTACAGCCCGACGTCGGCGCTGCGCTTGCGGTCCACGTAGCTCTCATGCGGTCCTCGACCCAGCCACGTCAGGGTGTCGAGCGCTTTGGGCAGAACGAGGCTCACGCCGAGTTTCGGCAGGACCGAGAAACTGCCGTAGGGCTCGACCTGATTGCTTACGTCGATGGAGCCGTCGCCGAAGACGGTAAATGCGGCGGTGTGGAGCATCCCATCGCCGGAGCGGCCGGCACAGTCCACGGTGCAGCGGACGCGAACGATACCGGCGGCGAGCTTCTCGGCGGCAACGTTCTTCACCGAATAGGAGAGATTGCGAAGGCCGCTTTGCTCGACGTCGCGGCGCAGCCAATTGTCATTATCCACCAACGCGCGGAAGAGATTGAGTCTGGGGCCGCGACCGTCGGACAGGACCTCGATACCGTCGTAGGTGAGCGACGACAGCGTCCCGGCGGACCGACTGAAGACCGCCTTGAAGCCTTTGCCTGCAACCGTGATCGCATCGCCCTCGTCGGCCAAGGTCAGCGCGGGCAGGCGGTCGAGATCCACGGCGGGCGCTTGCGGCACGTCGTAGGGCAGCTTGAACTGTTCGCAGGCCACAACGTGACCGGCCGGGGCATACAGCTCATCCTGTTTCTGGATCAGACTGACCGTCAGGGAGTATTCGGCACCCGGCTTGAGCGCGGGTCGCGACACCGGTAGGGCGATGCTCACAGACTTGCCCGGCGCAGTGCTGCCGAGCTTCTCCCGGCCCTCCTCGATGAGGCGGCCGTCCTCGAAGAGTTGCCACTGCAAGCCGAAGCGGTTCAGGTCCGTGAAGAAGTGTTTGTTGGTCAGTGCGACCATTGCATGGTCACTGGTGACTTTACCGAGAGCGAAACCGACATACTGATAGACCTTCTTGACCTCGCGCAGCTTCGCGGTGACGGCCCGGTCCGGGGTGACCACACCATTACAGCAGAAATTGTTGTCGTTCGGTCGATCGCCGTAATCGCCACCATAGGCGAAGAACCACTCCTTCGATCCATCGGCGTTCGTCCGGCCGGTGTGCTTGCGCAGGCCCTGGTCGCCCCAGTCCCAAATACACCCGCCGATCAGACGCGGATAGGTCTCGATCGCATCCCAGTATTCCTGGAGGTTGCCGATGGCGTTGCCCATGGCGTGAGCGTATTCACACATGATGAAGGGCTTGGGTGAGTCGCTTCGGCCCTGTCCGATCAAGCCATCGACGGAAGGATACATCACGCTGTCGATATCCGCCACGGAATTCATTCGCTCATAGTGGATGGGCCGGGATGTGTCGATCTCGCGAATTGCTTGTGCGGCCGCCTCGAAGTTCGGACCGCCTCCCGCCTCGTTGCCCATCGACCAGATCACGACGCACGGATGGTTCTTGTCACGCTGGACCATGCGCACGTTGCGGTCCACGTGCGCGGTTTCCCAGCTCTCGACGCGAGCCAGCGTCTCCCGTCCGTAGCCCATGCCGTGCGATTCGACGTTGGCCTCGTCGATGATGTGGATCCCATACAGATCGCACAGGTCATACCACAGCGGATGATCCGGATAGTGACACGTACGCACGGTGTTAATGTTGTTTCGCTTCATCAGCTCGATGTCGCGAATCATGGAGCCGATTTCGAGGGCGTGCCCGCGATCCGGGTCGTGCTCGTGACGGTTCACCCCTTTGATCAGGACCGGCACGC
>CBFDDG010000094.1:0-12079 GCA_965603505.1 uncultured Phycisphaerae bacterium
CAGGAATCCGCACGCCGACACACGGAATTGAACGGATAGCACCCCAACCTCGGCCCCGTCAGCCCTTTTCGACGACCAGCACTTGCATGACGTGCTTCGGCAAGCGTATGGGTGTGTCGCTTGAGACGACCTTAGGCTGTCCGGTCGTCGGGTCCAGAAGCGTCCATCGGCCTCGTACCGACACGTTCAGGCTGAACTCCACGTCCTCTGCACCTTCGTTGAATAGCAGATAGTAGTCCGTCTGCCCCTTGCGGACGTGGCGCACGCGCAGGTCCGGGGTGTCCGGGGACACTCGTATGTCCGGCTCGACCAGCCTGTCGATCGAATCGACGAACTGGGCATCCGGCATGGCCTCGCTCCAGCGGATCACCCGCCCCGCTTTCGCCAGCGTGTCGACGGCCGGCGCAGCCTTTGCCGGCGGGTCCTCTTCGAGGACCAGCATGCGACAATGCATTCCGGCGATGCGGATCCCGTCACGATCCACACGGGCATCCTCCCACAGGTGCCGTGCTTCGAGATAGTTGAAATCCCGCTGATGTCGGAAGCATACCTTCGCGGCGCGCCAGGGCAGATGATCGTTCAGCCCCAGGATGGCCAGTTCGCAGACGTGCGTGCTGTCGGTATTGAGCCAGCAGAGGCGCGACGTCGCCTGCGCGAAGGGCTTGTACTGCGGCCACCAAGCGTTGTTGGGCCCGACGTCCGGCGGGCGCTCGTCGATTCGCGGGCCGCGAATGGAATAGTAGAACGCGTGCGGCACGAGCAGATTGCAGCCGCGAATCAGCAGCCAGTTCGCCAGCCACTGCATCTCCTCAAAGGTGAAGTTGTGCCCGTAAGCGCCGCAGAACTCGTTCATGTTGCGACGGCGCCCCAGGTGAATCATGGCCGACGACGCGCACTTGCCCTGCGTGGATTGTGCGCCCTCGAGCGCGCTCGGTTTGCCCGGCTCGATGTAGCGCCAGACGATGTCCTGGCCCGGGATATGGAAATACCGCAGGTGGCCGATGTCGTCCGGGCCCATCGGGTGGCCAGTCAGACAGATGCCATGCGATTCGCACCACTGGGAGATCGGATGGTAGAACGTCTGCTCCAAGCGAGCCTGAAGCGCGCGATTGTAGTTGCGTCGATGCACGGCGGCGTCCGGCTCATCCTCATACCACAGCGCCGGCAGGTGCTCGGTGAAATCGTAACCCAGGAAGTCGTTAACGTGTTCGAGTATGCCGGTCGTCCCCGGGACCATGCCGCGTTCCGCACCCCTCGCCAGGAGCGACGGCTCATCCGTGAAAATCGCTTTGACCGTCCGGCCAAAGCGCGGACCGAATTCGTCGTAGAACCGCTGGTAGACGAGCCGGATAAAGCAGGCGACCGCCTTCGGATTCAGGATATCGGCGCCCGGCGGCTGGTTCTCCGGCACTTCCCTGTGGTTCGGCCGTCGCGGCGGGTCGTCCTGAACGAAGTGCAACCCCCGAATCACGGACCGCCCGTCACGAGCGGGCCGGTCGATCACGGCGATGCGATGCCCATTGCTTTTGCGAGGAACGACAGCGACAAGATTCTGGCCCGGCGTCAGCTCCGGCTCACCATCGGTGCCGATCCGCACCCCCTGCACCTCGGCCTGCGACTTCGCTTCATCCAGGTCGATGCACACGAGCCCCCGGGTGCGAAAGGCCGGGTCCTCCGCCACCACCTGTCCGCTCGAAGAGCCGCTCGGATACATCCCCTCATCGTACAGGATAACCCACATATCACGCTCGGCGGCCCGCTCGATGGCGAATCGCATAAAGCCGATCATCCGCTCGCTCAACCATCCGATACTCCTGGGCAGCCCGGCCCGCGGGTGGATCACGAACCCGTGCACGCCGTGCGCCCGGAAATCCTCCATCTGCCGGAGTAGCTCCTTCTCCGACAGGTCATCATTCCAGAACCAGAACGGCGCCTGCGAAAACTCGCTCGGTGGATCGAGCCATTCCTCGGAGAGTGCCAGAGCCTTCCGGCCGGGGCCCGCCTGCGCGACGGGTCCTCTTGCGGCGGGCAGGACGAAGGCGGCCGCCCCGAGGCCGACCGTTTCCAGGAAACGACGCCGAGGGAATCCATCCGTCATGAATGCATCCTCCAGATGTCACAGCATGGGTTTGTCATGGTTCCTGTTCTTTAGCCGCCGGACCGCGCCCTGTCAACACCCATTGCCATACTGGCCGATGAAGGACAGCACACGAGTTTCTACAGCCGATAGCAGTAAATGTAACCATGCGTCTTCGTTCCTCGCAGGAAGGACAGCTGGTTATCATAGAACTCCCTATGTTTGATGAAGCCGTACCTTTCATAGAACTTCCAGTTGCTGACCATATTCGTGTACAGATACAGGGTCCTCTTGTTTTCTTCTCTGAGATGTTCAACGAAACGATCGACCAGAGATCGCCCAATGCCTTGTCCCCGATATTCCGTATCGACCACGAACAACTCCACTTCGCTGTCAAACCGAAGGCAAAGCAATTCAACTTTGAGCAGAGTCAGAACGAAGCTCACCAGAAATCTGAAACGGCGCTCGGACGGGCCGTACTTGCCGGCAAGGAATCCCCAAAACAGCCTCTCGAGCTCAAGACGTGCCTTGAAGCCCGGGAGCTTCTTGTGGGTCAGGCCAAAGAGGAATCCAATGACCTCACCGCCCGCACAGCACACTTCCGTATAATCTGAGAATAGCAGGCTGGACTTCACATACGCCTTCATCAGGGAATGAGTGTTGTGGGAAACAACGGAAGCGATGGGCCATGCCTCGGCCGCAAGTGCGGCACAGCGATCGAGATCACTGTGAACGTATGGGCGATAGTGAATATCCATGGCGCCGCTGCCCCTTTTCACAGCCGACTGCCTCGTGGGACATGATTGAGTATATCTCAATCACAAGAATAGCGAAAGCGCCACTTCACGGCCTTTTCCGTGTCTCGGCCAGCGCTTATAATGATTGAGTTGGCATCTCGCTCTTGCCCGGGCAAGTGGCGTATGCCGGCAAAGGAGGTTAGGCCGTGACGACACGGCGACGAGCTTTTACGCTGATTGAGCTGCTGGTCGTGATTGCGATCATTGCGGTCCTGATGGGCATCCTGCTGCCGGCTCTCAGCTATGTCCGCAAGCAGGCGCGCTCCGGCGTCTGTCAGAGCAACCTGCGGCAGTTGAGCCTGGCCATGAACCTGTACGCGCAGGATTGCGATGACCGAACGATGCCGTTCTCGCACGCCGCCGGCGAGTACTGGTTCCACCAATTGGCCCCCTATCTCAGTGCACGAGAGTATCAGAAAGACCCCCAGAAGCACATCGAAGGCGTCATGGAGGTGGCGTTCTGCCCGATGGCCAAACGCCAGGAGGGACCGGAGGACTCGTACTACGGCTCGGCCTACCGGTCGTGGCGATTCATGGGCGGCGAGGGCAGCTATGGGCTGAATCTCTGGGTGCTGCCGAACGACAAGATCTATCGCCCGACCCTGCCCGGCGGAAATTTCTTCGAGAAATACTCCGACGCCGGGGGTGCCGTTCCGCTGCTGGGTGATTCGGTATGGGTCGGCGCGTGGCCTTTCGCCGACGATGGAGTGCCCGATGACCTCACCGGCGAGCAGGGCTATCCAGGGTATCCGCACGGCCAGGGGTATTTCATGGGCCGGTTCTGCATCGACCGCCACAAGATGGCCGTCAATCTCGGGTTCGTGGACAGCCGTGTCGAACGGGTGCCCTTAGAGGAATTGTGGATACAGAAATGGTACCGGCACTTCATTCCCAATCCCGCAGTATCCATTCGCTGACCGTGCCGGAGGCGGCGGAACGGCAAACTCCGGCCTCGCAAGAACCGTTCCAAACCTCTACGGGGCTCGTCGCAGGTTCTGTCCGCGCTGTTGCAGTTGTTGCAGGCGGTCGGGATAGATCCTGCCACAGTAGCGAAGGTCGGCGTATTCGAGATACCAGTCGGCGATACAACGCCACGGCCCGTCAGCCGGCGCGCGGGTGCGTACGCGGTTGGAGAAGGCGTGAAGCGTCTCGTCGAATCCGCGGCGCAGCCCCGCCGCTTTGACTTTGCGATCCATCGCACGCAACATCCTGTGCAGGGCCAGGAACTCCGGGGCCCGCACGGCGTCGGGTCGAGCTCCACGGCGCAACCTCCTGTACCGGCGAAGCAGCAGTAGCGATGCGGCGGCGGCGAGGAACGCCAGAGATGTGGACACGCCGGTAACCAGACTGTGGGACGCGAGCAGCCACGCCAGCACTCCGAACAGACCGTAGTCGTACAGGGCCCTGAGAAACTGGGCGAGAAACATCCGGCCGTCGCCGTCCTTGTTGGCCAGATCCGAGGCCAGAGATGTATCGCCCAGGTTCTCCTGCACCGTCGCCTCGACAATGGTCCATTCGTTCCGCTGCTCATCCCACGCCTCGACCCACGCGTGCGCATCCATGTTCCGGGCCATCCAAGAGCCCGGCTGCTCACCTCGCTCCGTGACGCGAAACCCGGTTACGTAGCGCGTCGGCACGTCGGCCAGACGCAGCAGAATCGCGGCGCCTGACGCGAAGTACTCGCAGTAGCCCGTCGACTCCTCCAGCAGGAAGTACGTCAGTTTGTCCTGGCCGGGCGGGATGTCCACGCCAAGCGAGTACGTATAATTCGTATGGAAGTAGTTGATGACCGCTTCGATCTTCTCGGCCGTGGTGTTGCAGCCGGCGAAGATCCTGTTCGCGAGTTGATGGATGCGTGGGTCCAGATGAAGCGGGACTTTTAACCTCTGCCGGCCCCGTATTCCCCTCGGGGGGGCCCCGCTCGCGCCGGGCGTATAGGCGGCACGATAGCTCAAATTCCCACGTGCATTGGGAGGACGGATCAAGTCATCCTCGTCACGCATCAGTTGGGGGAACGGCGCTTCGACAGAATCCGTTCCGAGAGGGGTGAACATGGCGTCGGCGATCGTAAGCTCATGGCGGACCACCATGGCCCTCGATGACTCTCTTTCCCGGATGCGAAAGAGGTTCATTCGCCCCAAGAGACGCACGCCGAACAGCGTATTCTGCTCGGGATAGACGGAGTCCCAGCCAGCCGTGTCGCTCCACTCGGATTGAGAGTAGCCTTCGTAGGCGCGCGCCCTCAGGTAGGTAGGATTCCTGTCACACGTGATCGTCAGTACGGGCGCAAGATCCTGATCCTCTTTCATCACCAGAATGGAGGAGAGTGTCCCGCTCGTCGAAAACCCGACGTGTGCGACCCCGGCAGACGTCCCCCCCAAGCTGACGCCGTCGCGATAGAGCCATGCCGGCAAAACGTTGAGAGACTCGACGTGGCGATACAACAGGGAGCCCGCCATCCAACCGACGTTGATGGCGAGGACGAGGAGCAGCAGACGTAAAACCTGAAGCGTGGAGCGTGAACTTCGTCTCGGGAGGCTGCCGTCAGGGACCTCACGACGTTCCGTCACCGCGTAGAGGACAACGAGTGTGACGCTGAGCAACTCCACCAGCCGGAACGTGATGTACCGGTCGTCGAGCAGAAGGACCTGCCCGGCGGCCATCGCCGTGGCCAGATGGAACAGCCCCAGCGACGGCGGCAGCCGTTCCGGCGACCGCAGGAACAGGACAAGGATCATCGATGCCAGAAAGTAGCGAGCGATGGTCTGCCAGGCGAAGGCCGCAGCCTGGTCGCTCCGTACGTGGGCATAGCGGCAGTGCAGCGCAAAGAGGATCGCCAGCAACAGCAGCAACAGCGGCGTGATGAATCGCCTCTCCGGCCGGATGTCCCATGTGAATCGTCGCTGCGTGCCCAGCAGGCCGAGCATGCACAGAATCGCCGGAAAAGCGATATCCCCGGACGCAAATCCGGTCAGCACCGAGCCTGAAAGGATCATGATCACGGCAATGGTTCTTTGCGTCTTCACAGCAATTCCACCCGGCCCGCCAAGACCTCATCCACTGGTACAAATCGGATATCGCCAACCCAGTCCATACCCTCCTGCTCCGCCATTCGATCCGGCTCACCCACGACGATCACCGTACAGTGACAGCCGGCCCGCTCCGCCGACTCCACCAGTCGCCGGCAGGCTTCATCCCAGCACAGCAGGATGAAGATGACTTCGCAAACCTCCTGGAGTCGATCCTCCAGCAACGGTCCAATCTGCTCCGGCTGCCAGCCTTTTGACGGTTCCACGCCCGCCAGAATCTCATGGGTCCGGTCGAGGCGTACGGCCTTCGGCATGGATGTGAACGGATACAGATCCGTCCCCGCCAACAGCAGATCGATCAAACAATCCCTCTGAATCGTGTAGGCCACCGACGCACAGAGACTGACGGCGGCCTCAAGCTCTTTGATTTCCTTCTTCGATTTCAGCCGGCTCTCCGGCACACGGGTATCGAGGACCAAAGCCGCGTAGTTGTCGAGGTCATCGTCATACTCCTTCGTGGCCGGCACAGACAGGCGGGCCCAGGCGCGTACGTCGATCCGACGGGGCGAATCGCCCGGCAGAAACGGACGGTTCCCCACGTATTCGGGCGAGGTCCCCACACGACCGGCGGGCCGGAGGCTGCTCGCATTCACATGCCGGCTCACGTACGGCAACGGGAATTGCAGCCGCGAGAACGCGGGCAGGACGATCAAGGTCTCCTGCTCATCAGCGGACGTGCCGAAATGGAACAGGTTGAAGGGAAAGCTGGATTCACAGATCGGCTGGCCGATCCGATAGATGCCGCGCCGCTTCGGCCGGATGGTCACCGTCTGTTCCGCCGTTTCGCCGGGCCCAATCCGGGCGACCCTGCCCGCGTGCGCCGCCTGCTCGATCGATTCGGGCAAAGCATGAAGGCGCGTGCGGAGACTGTAAGCCGGCAGACGCCCGACATTCGTGATCGCATACGTCAGGTGCGCCGTCTGCCCGGCGATCACCCGATCCGGCGGACTGCCGCTCACCCGGATTCGCGGTCGCAGCAAGAAGCCGAACACCAGGGCCACGAGCACCGCGCTGACCAACACCGAAAGCACTCCGAACGCCGGGATGACCAGCGCCGCGAGAACGACAAAGCCGGCCCCTCGCAGGACCACCCTGCCGGCCCCCGTCAAGCCGAAATGCAATCTGCCCCGGGTTGTGGCCATAGCGACCGCCGCCTCTTCAGACCGGCACTTTGATCCGGCCGATAATATCCAAAACAATCTGCTTGGTTGTGGTGCCGCTGTAGCGTGTTTTCGCGTTCAGGAGAATGCGGTGCGGCAGCACGTGCGGGGCGCACCACAATACGTCATCCGGAATGACGTACTCACGGCTCTTGAAATAAGCACGGGCCTGCGCCGCCCGCGAGAGCATCAGCGTACCTCGCGTACTGATGCCCAGTTGAAGCCGATTGTCATGCCGTGTGGCGTGGACGATCTCGACCATGTACTCGAGGATGCCGTCGTCCACGTGGATCCCCATCACGTTTTGCTGGACCTGCCGGACCTGCTCCAGATCAAGCACCGGGTCAATCTGTTCCAGCGGCTCGGTGCGGGCGTGTGATTTGACGATGTCCACCTCGACCTCGGCGGCCGGATAGCCAATGGCCAGCCGGATCAGGAAGCGATCCATCTGGGCCTCCGGCAGCGGGTACGTCCCGTGGAACTCGATCGGGTTCTCCGTCGCAATCACCATGAACGGCCGCGGCAGCGGACGCCGCTGGCCCTCAATCGTCGCTTGGTTCTCGTTCATCGCCTCCAACAGGGCCGACTGCGTCCGGGGCGACGCCCGGTTGATCTCGTCGGCCAGAAGAATATTGCAGAAGATCGGACCCGGGTCGAATTTGAAATCGCCGCTGACCGGGTTGTAGATGGAAGAGCCGAGAATATCCGCGGGCAGCAGGTCCGGCGTGAACTGAATCCGATGGAACTTCGCGTCGATGCTCCTGGCCAGCGCCTTGGCCAGCGTGGTCTTGCCCACCCCTGGAACATCCTCAATCAGAACGGAGCCCCCGGCCAACAGTGCGACGATCATCACGTCGATGCACTCGCTCTTGCCATAGATCACGTTCCCCAGGTTCTCCTTCAATGGCGCTAATCGTGGGTTTTCCGTGCCGGTCGTGGCCAATTCCGGTCTCCTAACGTTGAGTTTCATTCAGGTTCCGTTCTCACGGACCCTACAAACAAGTACGTTTCTATCTCAAACCGGGTTCTGAGAATAATCCTGACGAGCAGGAGCAATGAGCCATTCCCGGCTACCCTGTCACCGCTGCAAAGCCGGTGTTATCCCAAGAAACATTGTACCTGCTGATGCCTGATTGTGGCAAGACCATTCACCGGACAATCGCATCAATGGGCTGAGCAAAGTACCGAATAGAGTGGCTCCTACCGTATCCCAGCGGTCCGCTCGTAATCATCAGAAATAACGTGAACCCGGATTTCCCGAGTCGTGCCTGACCAATGGACTGTGATTTGATGGCCAGGAGTGTTGAAAGGGAACCTTCTATAGTGCTATTATTGAGACGGTGGCGTGCAGGAGCGCCGGTTATGAAGTCAAATGGGAAATGTCGGTATAAGATTCGAGGGGGGCAGGGTCATATGATGCTGCATGGCAGGTATCCGATGGGGTGGCTCTTTGTCTTGTTGGTTATTCCGGCAGGTGTGTGGGCTGCTGAGGCCGGGGGTGGGGCGCTGGTGGATACGTCGCGGAGTCCACACGTGCGGATGCGGAATGTGGATCTGGGGGCGGTCCGGTGGACGGAGGGGTTCTGGGCTCAGAAGTTTGCGTTGTGTCGGGATTCCATGATCTGGAGCGTGGAGCGGGGACTGCTCGATCCTGAGAATTCGGAGCATTTGATCAATTTCAAGATCGCGGCGGGGCTCGTGGAGGCCGAACGGCGCAGCACCGCCTGGAGCGACGGGGATTGCTATAAGTGGTTGGAGGCGGTGGCACTGGTTTATGAGGTGACGCGGGAGGCGAGGCTCGACGCGTTGATGGATGAGTGGATCGAGATCATTGGCAAGGCGCAGGCATCGGACGGGTACATCTCCACAGAGATCGGCGACGACAGGGCGGGTCGTCTGCAAATGCCCCACAAGCATGAACTGTACTGCATGGGGCATCTGTTGACGGCCGCTTGTGTGCATCATCGGGTGACGGGCAAAGACAACTTTCTCAGGCTTGCCCGCAAGACGGCAGACTACCTGGAGGGGGAGTTTCGGCCGGGGCGGGTGGAGCTGGCGCATTTCCCCTGGAATCCGTCCGTCTATATGGGCCTGGTGGAACTTTACAGAACGACGCGAGAGGTACGGTATCTGGAACTGGCGGAGATACTCATAGGCAATCGGGGCCAAAGCCCGGGGGGCGGGGATCATCGCAACGGGGGGACGGATCAGACGCAGGATCGCGTGCCTTTAAGGAAAGAGACGCAGGCGGTGGGTCATGCGGTGTGTGCGATGTATCTGTATTGCGGGGCAGCGGATCTTTTTGCTGAGACAGGGGATGTGACTTTGTTGGACGCGCTGCGGCGGATCTGGGCCAATGTGACCTCGCGGCAAATGTATGTGACGGGAGCGGTCGGGGCCGGAGGTGGCGTGTCGGTGCGGGGGGACCCTCTGCATGAGGCGTTCCTTGGCGACTATGAGCTGCCGAGTCGGAGTGGGTATTGTGAGACGTGCTCGAATATCGGCAATGCGATGTGGAACTGGCGCATGCTGAGCTTGACGGAGGATGCGAAGTACGCCGATGTGATGGAGCGGGTGCTCTATAACAGTATGCTGTCGGCGGTGAGTATCGACGGGGAGCGGTTCTTTTACTGCAATCCGTTGAAGTGGACGGGCGAGGCGTCGGGGCCGACGAAGCATCATACGGCGGAACGGTGGTCGGTTCACAGTTGTTATTGTTGTCCACCACAGGTGGCACGTACGGTCGCGGGGCTGAGTGGTTGGGCGTATAGCGTGTCGGCCGATGAGCTTTGGGTGCATCTTTACGGGGGCAGTAGGATTGCGACGCAGTTGACGGACGGTACGCCGGTTTCGGTGGAGCAGGAGAGTAGGTATCCGTGGGATGGGCGGGTGGTCTTGACTTTTCGCAATCGGCCGGCGAAGGCGGTGGCCTTGAAGCTGCGGATTCCCCGGTGGGCCGAGGGGGCGACGGTCAAGGTGAACGGACGTAAGGTGGAAGGGGTATCGGCAGGGGCTTATGCGACTTTGCGGCGGCGATGGTCGGTCGGCGACCGGGTGGAGCTTGAGCTGCCGATGGCCGTGAGGTTGATCGAGGCGCATCCGAACGTTCGGGAGCTGCGCGGTGCGGTTGCGGTCATGCGGGGGCCGGTCGTGTATTGTCTGGAGTTGCCCGAGAAACAGGGAGGCAAGCGGGTCTGGGATGAGGGGGTCTTTCTGGCTGAGAAGGTGCGCTTTGGCTCGCGTTTTAATGGAAAGCTGCTGGGTGGGGTGACGGTGTTGCATGGGCGGGCGATGAATACGAAGGAGAGAGACCGCTTCAGAGAGCAGAGGCGTGGGGCGCTTGTTTCAGGCGATTCGGACTGGGCGAATCGGCTCTATCGTCGGTTTGAGCCTTCGGCTGCCGAGGGGGCCGCCATGGGGAGTGTCGATATTGAGTTGATTCCTTATTTTGCGTGGGCGAACCGGGGGGTGTCGCGGATGACGGTCTGGATACCGCTGGCGCGGTGAGCTGTCAGCGGGCGGGAGCGCCATGAGTGACGCAGGTGACTTCCTGTTCCGCGGTCCCCGGCGCGTCGGGATTTCGCTTCGCTCGGTACGACATGAATCGATCAGGTTGTCTATCCGTGCACTGGTTGGGCCAGTCCTTCACAACGCCCCGGCAGTGGCGAGCCTGGTGGCAGGCCAATCGCAGCACATTTCGACTGGGCGCGAGCGCCGATCAGCTTGCCCCCGGCGGACCGCCGCGAAGTTGAACCGGATACACGCAGCCGTCAAAACTCAGCAGCCTCCATCCCAACCCGTCGAAGCGTGTGGGACGGCCCCGTCATCGCCGCAGCGTTTGCTCGTACATCCTATAGGCGGTCATCGTCATACCGATCTGACGGTAGGCGCGCTGGGCCACATCATTGGACTGCTCGACGTAGAGGCGTAGGCCGCAGATCTCAGGCCTCTGCGACGCCTCCGTTTTGACGAATTCGTGAAGCCCCCGCAAGACGCCTCGACGGCGAAACGACGGCCTGACGTACAGGCTCTGAATCCACCAGAACAGGCCGCACCGCCAGTCGCTCCATTCAAACGTAATCAGAAGACACCCGACGACCTCTCCATCGCTCTCGGCCACGATATAGAAACCGTGGTCCGCGTTGTCGAACACGGCCCGAACGCCCCGCACCAACGTCAACCGGCACAGATCCCTGTGCTCCGTCTCTGCCGCCATGGCTACGTTCAACTCAGCAATGGCCTCGATATCCTTCGGCTCTGCAATCCTGATCCGTACTCCAGATTCCATCTCTCAGTCCTTCGAAAGCCTCGGCCCTCACTCTCCCAGGATCTTCAGTGCGTTGGTTCGATAGATCCGTTCGAGCACCTCGTCGCTCAGGGCCAAGCCGTACAGCGGCCAATGGTAGCTGAAATGGCTCCACGCATAGAAATGCTCATCGGCAGACTCGAGGATGCGAAACGTGATCCGGTACGTATCGAGGCTGTAGTGCATGTCGGTCCCATAGACGAGCCGGTCCGCATATTTCTCGCAGAATCGCCCGGCCGACCGCGGGATGGCGGCCACCTCGGCGAAGCGCGCCGAGATATCCGCGTACAGGTTCGGGCACTGATCGAACATCCGGCCGAGCCGGTCCAGATCGTAACAGCAGTTGGCGAAATGACACGCGACGAACGTCGTCTTCGGGTGTCGCTTGACGACCCGTTCGAGGATCTCCATCATCCCCCTGTGACCGACGATACCCGGCTGATTGTCCAGCCTCCACCGGTAGGCATTCATCAGCCCGTCGTTCTTCGCATCCATCGGCAGGTACATCCAGTAGGGATCCGCCACGTGAATGTTCACCGGCATCCGCAGCTCAGCACACTTCTTCAGCAGAGGGTCCATGCGGGGATCGTCAAGGTGCATGCCCAACGCCGGCGGTTTGCAGTAGAACAGGCCCTTGCCCTTATCGCCCA
>CBFDDG010000095.1:0-12069 GCA_965603505.1 uncultured Phycisphaerae bacterium
GGGATTCGGAAATCGAAGGGCCCCCGACCGGCATAGAAGGCGACCTTCCCGTCGATGTCCACAACAGTCACACGGACGGGAGCGGCCTGATAGGCGCGGTTGACTTTTCCCTCCATGCCGTCGATGACCATCGGCATGGTGAATTTGTACTGGCTGACGCATTGGGTCGCCAGAATGATCCGCTCGTTGAGGTCCTTCGGCCTGCCCGTCACGCCCGTTTTGATGCCGTCCTTCAACATCTCGGGATGGGCTTCGCGAACGTAGACGATCAGGAACTGGATTTGGTCTCTGTACGACGCGTACAGTCTATCGAGGTCGGCCGCTCGGGATGTGAAGGGCGGTCAGGTATAGCTGGACATGATCAGACAGACGGGCTTCTTCCCTCGAAACGACGACAATTTGACCCTGTCCGTCTCACGGATTACGCCGATGGATTTGCCGTTCGAATCGGTCGTAAGGGTCAGTCTGGGCAACTCGAAATCCGGTGCATACTCTCCCACTCGGACCAATGGATTGTCCGCAGTTCGGATCTGTCCAAGGCAGTCCTGTACGGCCGGAGCCAAGGCTCCAATACACAGGATCGTTAGAGCCAGTGCGTCCAGGGCTGTCGGCGGCAATCGGTCTGCTCTGCCCGTTTGCCTGAACAAGCAAGTCACAATGTCCGGACCTATCTTCATGTGAGTACTCCTACATGACTTGGTTGGCATTGTACCAGAACCCCGCGCGGCCATCAATGGTCTCAGCCGGGCTTGCGCTCGGGCAAGCCTGTTCGGTTATCTTGTGGCGGCCTTCTGGGTCAGGCGGACCAGCTCAACGACGGAGTTGACCCCCGTCTTGGCCAGGATGTTCGCGCGGTGGAAATCGACCGTTTTCGGACTGATGCCGAGTTCGTACGCGATGCTCTTGTTGGCTTTGCCGGCGACCAGACGTTCCATGATCTCGCTCTCTCTCCGCGTGAGGAGCTGGACTCGTGATTGGACGTCCTGTCGCTCTTTGTGCAACCGTCGGGCGCGCGCGTCCAGGTCAACGGCTTTTTGGATACTGTCGAGCAGGACCTGGTCGCGGAAGGGTTTTTCGATGAAATCCAGCGCGCCGGCTTTCAGGGCCTCCACCGCCATGGGCACGTCACCGTGGCCTGTGATAATGATCGTCGGGATCTCGAGGTCCAGCTCATGCAGCTTCGCCTGCAGCTCCAGGCCACTCATACCGGACATGCGCACATCGAGAACCAGGCAGCCCGGCTGGGATGAGTCATAGTCTGACAGGAACTGTCGGGCGCTGTGGAACGTTCTGACTTCCAGCCCGATATCGCCGATCAGCAGGCGCAGGGATTCGCAAATGGCCTCATCGTCATCCACGATGAAGACTATGGGGTTTTCCGTCTCCATGGGCGGCTCCTTCAATAGGAAGTGTAAATCGGAATGTGGCCCCCGGACCATCTCCGGATTCGACCCACAGCCGGCCGCCGTGTGCCTCCACAATTCGCCGGCTCAATGATAGCCCGATTCCCAGGCCCTCATCCTTGGTGGTGAAGAAGGACTCAAAGATCTTTTCTGACAGGTCGGGTGAGACCCCGCGACCGGTATCCGTCACGACCACTTCCACCTCGCGATCGTTCAATAAACTACTCGATATCGTCAGCGTACAGGAGCGGATATCCGTATCACTCATGGCCTCGATCGCATTCCTCATGAGATTGAGCGCGACCTGCTCGATCTCGACGCTGTCCCCTTTGATCATCGGCAGATCGGGCGCGAGTCTGGGAATCATCGCCACATCGTGCCTGGCTGCCTCGCTGTGCAGCATGTGGACCGCTTCCCTGAGGATGCTTTCAAGATCCAACGCAGCGCGTTGGGGCTCGCGCTTGGCGATCAGGCCGCAGATGCGTTTGATAATGCCGGCGGCTCGCTCCGCCTGGGCGGCGATCTGATCGATCGAATTCCGCAGGGTCTCGATGGAGAAGTGCTCTTTTCGTGAGAGCCGCAGACAGCCGTTCGAGTAGTTCAGAATGGCGCACAACGGCTGATTGAGTTCGTGGGCCAGGCCGGAGGCCATCTCGCCAAGCGTCTTGGCGTGCCAGGCACGCGTCAGCTCGGCCAGATGCTGCTGGGCCTGCGTCTCGGCCTTCTTGCGTTCCGTGATATCGCGCACCACGGCGAGAATGCGCCGTTCGCCGCCGATCACCGCGCTCTTCAGGTTCACTTCCTCCCAGAAGGTCTCCCCCTTTCGGTTTCGGGAGAGCCATTCGAACAGTTGAGATCCCTCCTTGTCCGCCTTGCGGATCCATGTCAGGGCGTCCTGCTCGGAGTATGGGGATTCGCCGAAACTCAGGTCCGCGACGTTGAGTTGAAGCGCTTCTTCGTAGGAATACCCGTACAACTCCAGCATCGTCTGGTTCACATCGAGGATTTGCCCGGTGACTGGGTGGTGAACGAGAATCGCCTCGTTCGCAGCATTGAAGATCTCGCGGTAGTTTCGCTCGGAGGCGCGCAGTGCCAGTTCAGCCCGCTTACGCTCCGTGATATCCCGGACCAGGGCCCAGGTCCCAACGGGATGGCCTTCGTTGTCGGTGTTGAGGTACACTCGGATTTCAGCGGGGAAAACCGATCCGTCCTCGCGGATGTACTCCTTCTCATAGACATCCGAATAGCCTCGTTCGTAGGTCTGCTCCCGAAGGATCCGTTCCTCCTCGGTCAACCATCGAGGCGGCGTGATTTCCTGGTGCGTCCGTTGCGCGATCTCCTCGCCACGGTACCCCAGCATGTCGCGGAAGACGGAGTTGCAGTGGAGAATCGTTCCGGTCAGATCCATCGTGGCCGTGCCGTCCCGGCTGCCTTCGTACAAGGCCCGGTACTTTCGCTCCGACTCACACAGTGCATCCTCCATCCGTTTTCGTTCCGTGATGTCGAGCAGAATGCTCTGGATGCCGGTGATCTTCCCATCGGCGTCGGCCAGGGCGAGGTTCTGATCCGTAAACCACCGAACCTGTCCCGAGCGGGTGATCACGCGGTACTCCTGGGACCACTCTCGGATCCCCGCTTCGAGATACCGGGCGACCTCGGCCTCGAGCCTCGGCACATCATCGGGATGCGTGACGCCGGGCCAGGAGATCCGCCCCGACGTGAAGTCGTCCGCCGAATAGCCCAACGACCGTTCCACGTTGTCCGAGACGAACTCGACCGGCCAGACGCCGGGTTCGACCCGCCAGAGGAATACGAGCACCGGACTTCTGTTAACGATGTCTTGTAACTCCTGAAGAGTCCTCTCCGCGCGCTTGCGATCGGTAATATCCGTCGCGGTTCCCAGAATGGCATGCTCTCCTTCGTACTGGATCAGGCGAGTCGTCAGAATCGCTTCGATTCGCCGGCCGGCCTTTGTGAGCAGCGCGTACTCGACGGAAGGAACGTCTTGCCCTCGCATATGAGCAGAGAAGCTCTCTCTGATGCGCTCTCGGCATTCAGGCGATATCAAGGCCAGGAAGTCAAAGTCCGTCGAGCAGAATTCCTCTCGCGTGTATCCCATGACCTGCTCACATCTCGCGTTGGCGTACACCACTCGGCCCACCTTGTTGATGAAGATCATGTTCGGTGACTGTTCCGCGAGGTTTCGGAATTTCTCTTCGGACTCTCGGAGGGCCGTCTCGGCCTTTTTGCGGTCGGAGATGTCAACAACAATGCCCCGAAGACCGACGGGCTTTCCGTCACGAACGATCGGCGAGCTGTACAGGAGCACGGGAAACGTGTTGCCATCCCTTCTCAGGGCCATGTATTCATGATCCAGAAACGGCTCGCCGGCGAGCTTCTTGCGCACGTTCCGCCCGGCCCTCTCGCGGTCGGCGGGAGCGAACATCTGGAGCACAGTCGATCCGGGGACTTCCGGCTCGGTGTAGCCGAACATCTCCAGCCCGGCCCGGTTCGCGAAGGTAAAGTTGCCCTCGGTATCCATTTCGAAGACCGTTTGGGGCAGAAGCTCGGCCAACTCTCGAAACCGTGCTTCGCTTTCCGTCAGGGCCTGCTCCGCCCGCTTTCGCTCGGTGATATCTTCAACAGTCCCCTCATAGTACACGATCTTGCCTTCCGGGTCGCGAATGGCGTGTGCATTCTCGCGGACGAACAGGGATGTGCCGTCGTGTTTCGTCCAGGCCGACTCATATCCCATGACTTGGCCCCGCGATTCGATGAGCTGTTTGAAGGCTGCCCTGGAGTAACCTGGTTGATAGCCGTCTCTCTCGACGTTGTATTCCGCAAGCTCTTCAAAACAACTGTATCCGAGCATCCGCACGAGCGCGGGATTGGCCAGGAGAACGCGGCCGTCCGGCGTGCTCCGATACAACCCGAGCACCGCGTTCTCGAAGATGCTCCGGAACTCTTCCTCACTCCTGCGCAGGGCTTCCTGGGCTCGCTTGCGCAGCAGGGCGTTGGCAAAAATCTCGCCGACCAATCGCAAACGCTGGATAAGCTCATCGGGCCAGTCCCGCCCTTCACGGACGGCAGAGAACGCCATGCCTCCGATCTGCGCGCCGGCCACGACGAGCGGGAAGGCCAGGATGGATTGGATGCCCTCCTGCCGGCAGTACTGCTTCTCGCTCTCGGCCTCTTGCGGGGCATCCTCAATCCGGGAGTAGACCACGAGTTCCCCTTTTTGAAGTCTTTTCAGGAACCACCCCAATGACTGCTTCATCCGGGAGGTGGACGCCCGCGGCAGGCCGGAGGCCGCCCAGGCGTGGCTGATTGCCACATCGGGGTCGCTGTCGGAGAACCGGATAACGCTGCTCCGGTCGATCCCGAGCAGTTCGCCGATCCGGCCAAGCCAGCGCTCGATCTGGCTGTCGATTTCAGCATCCGGGAGATTCACAAACGTGGCGGAGAGATCCGACAGAAGGGTCTCGAAGGCGAGTCGCTCCTTGAGTGCATCGGCGGACCGCTTCCGTTCGAGGGCGTTCGCCAAGATGTCCGCGATCGTTCTCAGCAAGGATATAGTCTCCTCCGGCCACGAACGCTCCTCTCGGACGGTAGACAATCCCAAGAAGCCGAAGAGCTGCCCTGCGATTGTGATGGGAACGCTCAGGACCGACTTCGCACCGATGGATTCGAGCACCTCTTTCCCTTCGGATGCCTCGTGTGGAAGATCGCGCACGCTTGGAACGTTCAGGAGTCCTGCGTTCAGAAGCTGGCTGGCGCCCCATGGAAAGCAATTGATGTCCATAGCGCATCCCAACCCGTGACCCGGGTCGATTCCGTCCGCACACCATCCATGCATCTTGCTCACTCTCGCGCCGCCCTCATGGAGCATGTAGACGGAACTCCGATCCGCCGCCGTGAAGCGGCCGACACTTGCCAACGTACGATCAATCCCTGCCTCGATCTCCTCTGCCCGCAAATTCACGAAGTCCCTCGAAACGCCGGCGACGAGCTCCTCAATCTCCAGGCGGCGCTGCAGTCGTTCTTCGCCGCGTTTCCGCTCCGTGATATCGAGTGCCAACTCCACCACTCCCACGATCCGGCCGCTTCCGTCTCTCACCGGCTCGCCCCGCATCAGCCAAGCGCCTTGATTGTAGCCAGTAGTCTCGGTCTCGTGCGAACATCCCGTTTGGAGAGCCCTGTCCACCGGGCAGTTCTCACACGGCTCGGTCCGGCCGTCCCAAAGCTCATAGCAGCGACGGCCCACGATCTGATCGACCGTCATCCCGAGGGCCTTCATGGCCGCCCGATTGGCCCACAGGATTCGATGGGAGGGGGCATGATACGTCACGATCTCGGACATGGCATCCAGAATGACGGCCTTCTCCCGTTCCGTTTTCTCCAGAGCCTCCTCGATCTTCAGGCGGCTTATGGTGCTGCCGATCTGGGTCGCAATAGTCTCCAGGACGACACGGGACCACGGCGACACGTCATCGCTCGTGTGGGAGCCCACATTCAGACAAGCGATGATGCGGTCGTTATGCCGGATCGGAACCACACCAATGCCGCGCAATTTCTCATGTCGCTGCGCCGGTCCTTGGCGCAGACGGAGCGTTTGAAAACTGCCGTAAACAGGCTCTCCCCGCATCACGAGCCGTACGTTCTGCGAACTGGCCGCATAATGAGCCTCTCCGGCCGTAAAGGCGTCCGACAAGCCAGCGTGCACCACAAGCTCCACGTCGCTGGACGTGTCATCCACAATGTAAATGCCTCCGCAGTCCATGCCTGCGGCCTGTAACGCAATATCGAGGCAGTATCGAAGCCCCTCCTGCAGGTTCGACAGACTGCTGAGTCTGACAGCCATATCGTGCTGGACCTGTTTCAGATACTCGGCCTGATGACGCTCGGTGACATCAACGCAGGCGGCTTGCACAGCCGGCCGCCTCTGGTACTCGACGCGGCTGGTGTGAATCTCCAACCAACGCGTGGAGCCGTCCTTGCGAACGATTCGGAATTCGTGGCGTTCCGGCACAGATTCGCCGTGCAGGCGAGCCTCGTGGTGCCGCCATACCATCTCCCGGTCCTCCGCATGGATGAAATCCCTCAGCGTTTCGGGAGGCATCGTCTCCATTTCCGCCACGGTATAGCCGCTGATGGCAGCCATCGCCTGATTGGCGAAGGTAACCTTCATGTCTTGGATGATGACCAGACCCTGCAGAGAGTGATCCACGAGGGCGTGGTAAGCCTCCTGCGCGCGCTTGCGCTCGGTGATATCGAGCGTAACCTCGATACCGCCGGCGACGATTCCATCCTTGTCTGTGGCCGGATAGCCCCGAATAAGCCAGGTGCGGCCGTCCGGCGTCGTTTTTTCGCACCCTTGTGGCTGCCCGGTCTCCATGGCAGCCAGCACCGGGCAGTCGGGGCAGGGCTCGCTCATCTGTGCCCAGATTTCATAGCAGTGCCTGCCAATCAACTCCTCGCGGGTCAGGCCAACCGAATCACAAGCCGCCTGATTGGCCCAGATGACCCGCATCTGTCGATCCTGATACACCAGATGCTCAATAAGCGCGTCCCGGACCCGCTTCTCGGACAGCCCTTCTGCGATCCTCTGTTTCTGTAAGTTTCCCAAGGGATCGACCTCCTGTCAGACAAACCGTCAACGCCGCTACGAGCACGGCGCAGGGCCCAACTGCGCTGCCCCTTCTCAGCCCGGCCACCCAAGCACAGCAAGATGCGCCTCATCTGAACCTTTGCTGAGAAGCCCTACCATGCCAGCGAAACGCGAGGATGTCAAGAACCGACCTTAACTCCGTTCGGCGGTGCCTGGTGGCAGCGGATGGCAGACAGAATCCCTTCAGGGTGCGGCCGAGTGGCACGCCGTGCACTCGACTGGCCGGAATTGCAGATGCCAGCCATCGGCCAAGCTGAAATCCGACGCAACCCGTGGGATTTTAGCCACGGTGAGCAGGACTCCCCAATTTCGCTATCAGAATTCAGAGCGAAGCGGATTGAAAAAGTAGCGCGCCGGCGCAATTTCTCTTCTGGGTTGCGAACATTCCCGCCCACCGCCCGTAATCCTTATAGGACGAAAAAAATATGATGCCTTGGGCTTAAGTGCCTGTGCACGATTGCCGATAACGGCAGTGGCCCAAGATAAGATTTTTCTCCCCTCCGGAAAACATCGGGTAGCGCCATGTTACTCGATGTTTTCTTTTTGGTCAGGCATTCTGGCCGCAGCACTTCTTGTACTTCTTGCCGCTGCCGCACGGGCACGGGTCGTTGCGGCCGACTTTCGGCTGTTCCAGACGAATCTGCTTGACCTGCGTCTCGCCCTGAGGGGCCTGGGCGGCCGCCCGCTGCCGCTCCGCCATTGCAAACTGACCTACTTCATCATGGGCGGTTCGGCTCACCCGCCAGACGCTCCGCGCCCGGGCGCCCGCCTCAAGGTGCACCCGGAAGATGATGTCCGTCACCCGATCCTCAATGGATTCGAGCATCTCGTTGAACATGCGGAACCCCTCCCGCTTGTACTCGGTCTTGGGGTCCTTCTCGGCGAACGAGCGCGTCCAGATGCTATTCTTGAGGTGGTCCATCGCATAGAGATGGTCTTTCCAGGTACCGTCGTAGACCTGCAGAAGGACGTACCGCTCGAGGTCGGCCAACTCGGACCGCAGGAACTCGCGTCCCACCTCCGTCAGCCGGGCTCGGGCTTGGTCGCCATCGGCCAGGTCCTCCTCCCGGAGGGAGGCACTGAATCGCTGGTTGGCCCACGCGACCAGCTCAGCCTGGCTCAAATGGGCAACCTTCTCGTTCAGTTCTTCATTAAGCCGACCGTCGTTGAAGCGCTCGCTCAGTGCGGTCAATTCGTCTTGCAGGTCGCGGGGCTTCTTGTTCTGTATCCGATCGACCGTCAGGCCGGCGTCATACTTGCGGTTGGCCCACTCGGCCAGGGCCTCGAACCCGTACACGTTGGCGCCCTGCGGGCCGTACGCCAGGTTCATCGCAAATTCGACGGGGTATTCGATCTCCCGACGCCGGTACTTGGCGGCGGTCTGCTCCAGCAGCAACTGCCGCGCCCCTTCGGCGTTCAACTCCTTCAACGCTTCAGCATCGACCTGAACGTCGAATTTGGCCCGCGCCCATTCGGCGAAACGTCGAACGGCGAAATTGTCGCGAAGGAATTCCAGAAGCGGCGAACAGTCCTTCTTGTCCACTTGCTCGGCGGCCGCTGAAACCAACTGCTCCTCGATCTCCTCGGGCGGCATATTCTTGATCTTGCCCACGCTCAGATTTACATGGAACGCGCTCATCGCCCATTTAGAGAGCCCGGCCGTATCCCACGTGCTCGGATCGCCATAGTCCTCCAGGTACTCGCCGAGAGATAGAGAAATATCGTTCTTGACGCTGTCCTTCGCTCGCTCCTTGATCAGCTCCTCGATCTCCTTCGGCGATGAACCGGCCACCTCCGAGGGCTTCAGGTCCACGTCAAAGTTCACTCGCGCCCATTCGACAATGCATCGAATCGGGTACTCCTTCTCGAGGGTCATCCTGGCCTGCTTCGTGACCACGCCATCGATCATCTCGAGGATGATCGGCTTGACGCTCCGGCCGGCCAGCAGGTCCCGCCGGCGCGAGTAGAAAATTTTACGCTGGTAATCCATCACCTCATCGTATTCGAGCAGGCTCTTGCGGATCTCGAAGTTGCGCTCCTCGACCTTCTTCTGTGCCTTCTCGATCCCCTTGCTGATTCGCTTGTGATAGATCGGCTGGCCTTCCTCCCATCCGATCCAGGATAACGCTTTGACGGTCCACTCGGGCGCAAAGACGCGCATCAGGTCATCATCGAAGCTGAGGAAGAACTGGCTGGAGCCGGCGTCGCCCTGCCGCCCGGAACGGCCCCGCAACTGGTTGTCGATCCGCCGGGCCTCGTGCCGCTCGGTGCCGAGGATGTGCAGGCCGCCGACTTCGGCGACGCCCGGGCCGAGCTTGATATCGGTGCCGCGGCCGGCCATGTTGGTCGCAATGGTCACGTTGCCCAGCATCCTGCCGTCCCGGCCCTTATGCTGCTGGCCGGCCTTGAGCACGATCTGGGCCTCTCTCGCATGCTGCTTGGCGTTCAGCACCTCATGCTCGAGCCCGTGCCGTTTCGACAACGCCGTGGAAAGGAACTCGCTCTTCTCGATGCTGATCGTGCCGACCAGGACCGGCTTGCCTTCCTCGCTGGTCCGGTTGATTTCCTCGACGATCGCGTCGAACTTCTCACGCATCGTCTTGTAGATGGCGTCCTCCATGTCATCGCGGACGCACGGCTTGTTCGTCGGAATGACCACGACGTCCAGCTTGTAGATCTTCATGAACTCCTCCGCCTCCGTGGCCGCGGTGCCGGTCATGCCGGCGATCTGGTCATAGAGCTTGAAGAAGTTCTGGAGTGTGATCGTGGCGAGCGTTTGCGTCTCCTCCTTGACGGTGACGCCCTCCTTGGCTTCGACGGCCTGGTGCAGGCCGTCCGACCATTGCCGCCCATGCATCAGGCGACCCGTGAACTCGTCGACGATGACGACCTTGCCGTCCATCACGACGTAGTCCTTCTCGCGCTCGAAGACCACGTGGGCCCGCAGACTCTGTTCGAGCAGGTGCGGCCACTCCATGTTGGAGCCGGTGAAGAACGAGCCGATGCCCGCGATTTCCTGGGCGGCCCCGATCCCCTCGTGCGTCAGATGGGCCGACTTGCGGTCGATCTCGACCTCATAGTACTGCGTCGCTTGCTCGAGCTGGACGCGGGCGCTTTCCGCCTCCACCTCCGTCCGGGAGATCACCTTTTGTGCCTTCTCGATCCGGGTGCTGTCTTTTTCTTTCTTGGCCTCGGCGAGTTCACCCTGGGCGTTGGCGATCCGGCGTTCGGTCGCGTCAATCTGAGTTTTGATCCGGTCGTAGGCGTTTTGCAGACCGATCAGCCGCCGGCCGACCTGGTCCGCCTTGCGATAGCGGCTCACGTCGTCGAAGGCCGGTCCGGAGATGATCAGCGGTGTCCTCGCCTCATCGACCAGAATCGAGTCCACTTCGTCGACAATCGCGTATTCCAGCGAGCCCTGAACCATCTGCTCGATCGAGGTCTTCATATTGTCGCGCAGATAGTCGAAGCCAAACTCGTTGTTCGTGCCGTAGGTGACGTCGCAGCCGTATTGGTTCTTGCGCTCCTCGCCGGCGGTATCCATGTCCGCCTGAATCGCTCCGACACTCATTCCCAGGGCCATGTACACCGGTCCCATCCATTCGGCGTCGCGCTTGGCTAAGTAGTCGTTAACGGTCACGATGTGGACCCGCCGGCCCGTCAGGTGAACGAGGTAGACCGCCAGCGTGGCCGCCAGCGTCTTTCCCTCGCCGGTCGCCATCTCGGCGATCTTGCCTTCGAAGAGGACGTCTCCGCCGATGAGCTGCACATCGAAGTGCCGCATATCGACGTTTCGCTTCGCCGCCTCGCGAACCACCGCAAACGCCTCAGGAAGGATCTCCTCGGGTTTCTTGCCGGCGGCCAGAGCCGCCTTGAATGCGGCCGTTTTGCCCTGGAGCGTCTCGTCGTCAAGCTGCCGAACCTCGTCCTCATAGACGGCGGTCTCGCGGGGCACAGTCATATACGATTTGATCAGACGTTCGTTTCGAGAGCCGAAGATCTTGATCAGAGCCTTGCTTACTTTTTCGAAAGCCATTGTGCCTGTCTTCTTTCTCTTCTGCGACCGTCCCGGGGTCCGGCGGATCAGCTCGGCGCGCCTCGGTGCCGGGTCCGCTACTCCCTGACCCGCGTTACGTATTCACCGCTTCGCGTATCCACTCGCACGATCTCCCCCGGCTTGATGAAGGAAGGGACCTGAATCACCAGACCGGTCTCCAGGGTCGCCGGCTTGCGCTGGTCGGACGCCGTCGCCCCCTTGATCTCCGGCGGCGTCTCCGTGACTTCCAGATCCACGGTATTGGGCAGCTTGACAATGATCGGCTTGCCCTCATACAGGCTGACCTGCAATTGGGTATTGGGTTTGAGGTATTTCGTTCCGTCGCCGAACGCATCGTCGTCCAGCGAGATCTGCTCATAGGTCTGCGTATCCATCAGGACATGCTCGCTGCCCGACGAATACAGATACTCATAGGTCCTCGTATCGAGATAAGCCTGCTCAATGTTCTCCTCCGACCGCAGCCGGATGTTTTGGATGGAGCCGTCCGCCAAGCTCTTGAGCTTCGTCTGGTAGACCGCCCCGCCCTTGCCCAGCTTCACATGATCGTAGTCCACAATGACGTACAGCTTCCCGTCAATCTTCACGGTCAGCCCTTTTTGCATTTCCGCTGCTTTCATCTTTTTTCGTACTCCAAGACCAGTGTTCGAGAGAGTTTACGATCATCACATTTGTCCTGCAACACTCGGGCGACCAGTATGGCAGAATCATCCCGACCTGTCAAGCCAGCCGGCGGCAGGAGAGCAGGACCCCGGCTTGCAATTTCCCGCGGCATGGGTATCGTTATGATTCCGGAGTCGTGCTTCCGGGGACGCGGCGGCCTTCGTCGCAGCACGACGCGCCGAAAGGAAGATCACGAGGTGGGGCCAGCATTGGAATCACATGGCCGCGTGACAGCAAGTAGAGTGACCGGTAATGAGGAGTGCATGAATGGACAAGCCTAT
>CBFDDG010000096.1:0-12048 GCA_965603505.1 uncultured Phycisphaerae bacterium
GACGAGCACTGGCGAACTGAGCCCGACCGACTGGCGCGCGAGCTCGGCGATCACACGCAGGAAACCTGCTGCACCTACAACATGCTCAAGCTCACGCGGCATCTGTTCTCCTGGGAGGGTCGCGCCGAGTACATGGATTACTACGAACGCGCGCTCTTTAACAGCATCCTCAGCACACAGGACCCGAAGACGGGCATGATGATGTACTTTGTCACGCTCGCCCCCGGCCGGTGGAAGTACTACAACCTGCCCACCGAATGCTTCTGGTGCTGCACGGGAACGGGCATGGAGAATCACGCCAAGTACGGGGACACGGTCTATTTCCACGACGAGGAGGGGCTGTTTGTCAACCTCTTCATCCCTTCTGAGTTGAACTGGCGTGCTCAGGGGGTGCGCGTCCGGCAGGAGACGCGATTCCCGGCCGAGCCGACCACCTCGCTCATCGTTCGCACCGAGGCGCCCAAGGAATTCACCCTGCGAGTCCGCGTTCCGGCCTGGGCCACTCAGGGTGTCACTGTCCGGCTCAATGGTAAGCCGCTTGCCGTCGAGTCGCTTCCTTCGAGCTACACAGCGGTCCAGCGAACGTGGGCCGATGGTGATCGGCTGGACATCGCGATGCCCATGAGCCTTCATACGGCTCCGATGCCCGACGACAAAACCGTCGCGGCCTTCATGTACGGCCCGCTCGTCCTGGCCGGCAAGCTCGGTGGCGAGGGATTGACCGACGACGTGGTCTACCTGAAGGATCAGTGGTATCAGTTCCCGCGAGATCGGATTGCGGAGGCCCCCGTCCTGTTGGCCGAGAGCGACGATCTGACGCAGTGCATCGAAAGAGTCGCGGAAGACCCGCCGACGTTCCGGACGGTCGGACTGGAGAAGAACATCACGCTCGTACCGTACCATCAGCTCTTCGGCGAACGGTACGTGGTTTACTGGCGAGCCTTCCGCAAGGGCGGCCCGGAACATGCAGCTTTCCTCGCCGAAGACAAAGCTCGTCGCGAGCTGAAATTGCGGATGGTGGACGAGGTCGAGATCGGCGACCCACGATCGGAGCCGGCTCATGGCATGAAGGGCGAGCGAATGGCCTCCGGGATCCACTTCGGGAGCCCCTGGCGTCACGCGACAGACGGTGGCTGGTTCTCGTACAAGCTCAAGGTCCTGCCGGACCAGCCGCAGGAACTCCATATTGGCTTCTGGGGCAGCGACTTCGGCGGGCGCGAGTTTGACATCCTTGTGGACGACGTCAAGGTCGTTACGCTGACCCTCGAAAACAACAGGCCGGGCCAGTTCTACGATGAAGTCTATCCTTTGCCGAAGGCCCTCACGGAGAACAAGACTAGCATGATCGTGAAATTCCAGGCGCATCCGGGAAGAACGGCCGGTGGCATCTTTGGCTGCGCGATCCTGAAGGCGAGGGAATAATACGGATTCTGGTTAATTCTCGCGAGGTTTGTCATCTTGAACGCAGCGCAGCGAAGTGAAAGATCTGGGCTGCGAACGCCAGAAACCTGCCATCCGACGGCCAGATTCCTTCGAAGCTCAGGACAGGCTCTTCGGCTTCGCCTCAGGATGACAGAATCCGATCGCGCAAGAAGTTTTCCTCATCCGTATAAGACGTCAGATACGGATTCTACAACGGGACATGGGGCTTGTGGCCGTCACCGCCTGGCGCTCTCTATGCGCCGCCTCATGGCTTCGGTGAATTCGGAGCTGATCTTGTAGGGAACCGTCGTTGTGAGCGGAAGGGCCTCGGCGGAGGCGCGCAGGCAATACAGTTGTGCCGGTCCGGGCTCACCGACAATGATGTCCAGCCACGCTTCTTCGCGGGGCATAAGCACGAGGACTCCTCGTTCTTGTCCATATATGCCGAGCAGTAACTCCATCCACAAGGCGCAGGCCTCCCGAATGCGGCCGCCCGAGATGGGAGTACGAGCCAGAGCGGAATGTCGGTCCTTGCTCTTACCGGTCGGAGTTGGGGAGCCGACGGAGATTTCGCGGTCGATGTGGTAGAGGGTGCGAATGAGGCCCTCCTCGTCAAGGCCCAGTTCAGGGTATGCGGCGGGTGCGCCGATTGGGTCTGTCCCGCCGGCGCGTGCCCGCTTCGCGGGGCTGAGCGTTTCCTGGATTGCCGAAACGTTCGCCTGGCATTGGGACAGGCAAATTCGGAGTTCGTCGGCGGAAGAACTGCTTCTGCATTTCGTCTCAATGTCCCCCAGGCGAGGTAGTATGCGGTCGTGAACCCAGCGCAAAGGCACCTTCCGGCAGTGAATGCAGACGACCATTGGATAGCTGGTGCGGCCTCTTCCGTCGCGCGACGCCCACAGCCGTCCCGCCACGATGTCACCATTTCGGCACCAGACGAAGGCGTGGTCGAACTCTATGGCCAAATGCTTCGTTTCCAGCTCCGCCCATTTTCCGTGCTCGATATTCCCTCCGATTCCCTGTACGTAGAGGATGCGCTTGACGGCCACGAGCGTGTGTGTCTCAAGGCCGATATCCTCCATGTGGTCGTCCCAGCCGGGATGCTTGCCGAAGGCGGCCAGGACCATGCGACTTCCTGTCAGGGAGGTCCGTTGTCCGTTCAGCCTCAGTTTGATCCGTTTTATAAGCGAGTCCATTTGGTCCTGCCCTGTTGTCTGCTTGAGTCCCGTCTCGCCAATCGCGCCTCACTCAGGGCGCGGGGCAAACACATCCATGGCGGGATCCGTACAGTCTTTCTCTCTGCAGAATCGCACTGTCATCTCGACTTTGACCTTCTCGTCCAACACAGGCACAATGTACTCGCACAGATAGGTGCCGTCGTTCTCGATGAACCTCTGGTTCTCCAGCATCCTGTGCCACGGCCAGAGGGCGGGAAAGCGCTTCTCATCCAGCAGCGTTTCTTTGTCGCCGGGGAAAGCGTAAAAGGCCACCCTTACCATATCCTCGGAGCAATCATAGGGGAGGGATCCAACGGCCTTGGCGTCCGATGACATGTCATTCCATGTGATGGATTCCACGGACGTCCTGCCGGTGTCGGCTCTGGCTGACTCCATGCTTTTGCTCGGACCCTTGCTGATCACGATCTCTCGGACGAGGTTCACCGGATTGGTCTTGACCTCACAGATCTGACACCAGTACCTGCTGTTGGGCGGAGGAAGCACATCGGTCTTCCCGATCCAGTCCGGAGGTTCTACTGCTCCTCGGAGGTTTGCGAGTAACGTATCGATATCGGCGTTCCCTGTGTCGGCTCGCGCACCGATTGTGCCGGGGGCGTATTCCCCGGTAAGGAACTGCTCTCTGAAGTTGTGAATGCCCTCAACATCCTCCTTCGTCAGGCTATTGCTCTCGTCGTCCTTGTTCAGAGGGTACTTGTCCTGGCATTTTGCCAGGGTCTTCAGATCCGTTCTCATGTCGTGTTCCACCTCCCGGGCCAGCAGATCGAGCGATGTGACGGCGAGCTCGTACCAGTAACGGTCGGGCGATGCGATGGCCGGACGTGGGTGGGACACGAAGTATCTGAGCAGGAATTTGTCTGCCGGGCATTCGAGCAGGGCCTTACGTGCCTCCCGGGCACTGTTTCCGAGCTTCTCCCAGTCTGAAAGAACGCGATCGCATTTGCGCAGATAAAGGTTATCTTGCAGGGTGCCCCAGCCGGTTTGGAATTCGCTGATCGTCTTGTTATCCGGCGAATGCTTTTTGACGGGCTCCAGACAGGCTTCCAGCTCTTTTCGGATACCATTCAGCATTGTGAGCGCCTCTTCAGGGGCAGTGGCCATGCTGCTCAACTGTTGGTGACGCTCGCCCCATGTCTGGGCGGAAGGAGCCATCTCAGGGAATCCCGGCGGCGGCCAAATTCTCAACCATTGGTCTATATCGCCGACGATGGCGAGGTAGTGCCTCCGTTCGCCGAAGTTCACGAGCGAAGTGGCGAGCTGCCGGAATTCTTCGACGTGATACCTTTTGGGGTGCTTCCCGGATTGATTCTCGATCCCGCTCGTCGCCTTGTCCACCAGGTTCCTGACATTCTCCTCCGTCCGCAGAAAGTCATTCATATCTTCGATCTGTGCTTCCTTGAGCTCTTTCAGGCAGTTCGTGGCAATCTCGCACATCGAGAAGCGGACAGCGTACAGATCATCCACCCAGAACTGTTTGTCAAGAGTGGCGAGCCGAGCCCTGAATGCTGCGTCGCCAAGACTATTCGCATACTGCTTGTAAGCGAGGTCAAGCTCTTGGTACGTCGCAGTCAGGTTCGATGGGAGATCATTGACATCTTCCGACGGGCCAAAAGCGTCCAGAAGTTGGTCATAACTGTTCCGCACGGCTTCCAGCCGTTGATCGGCTGCCGAGCCCCATGTCTGCCGAAGAGAGACGCACCCGCTCAGCTCGTCCTTCAAACGACCGATACGCCCTATAGTGCCCTCGATCCTCGGATAATCTTCCGTCAGCCAGATCTCCGCTAAGTCAGAGTTCGGGTCTGCCTCGAGATACGTGCGGACGAGCCGTTTTTCCATGCCCTCCAAGTTGTTTGGATCCTTGCCCCCTGTGATATCGTTGTTGTCTGCGAGACAGCGAACGACCTCTCTGATTGCGTTCAGTTCCGCAGACTCTCCCTGCTCGCCGGACCAATAGGCCTTGAACAATTCGGCACCATTCTCTATCGCCTTGTCCGTTTCTTCGAGCAGCGTCTCGTCAAATGAAGGGTGCTGCGTCGAGTCGTATAGTCTGCGAAACGGGTCGGTCAACGCTTTCTTATGGTCCGGGTAACGATCCGCTTCCTCGGGACGTATGTATTTCATCAGGGGATCGAGCAGGACAGCCGCCGATTGGGCATCGACGTCTCTCTGCGTGCGCAGAGCGATAAGCTGGTATAGCGCACGAGGCTCATTGTGATCCCAGGTCCATACACCGTTATTCTGTTCCGCCATCTTTTTCGCCGTGGCCCGCAGGAGTGGCTCGAGCACGCTGGTCCGGTATACTTTCTTGGTGGCGTCCTGCAACTTCACGTTGATGTCCGCCCATCGTACGGCGGGTCGGAAGAGCCGCGGGATGCCTTCATTCTGCTTCCAGGCAAGTGCCTGATCCGTCAGGTGCGTGAAGTAGTCGTACCGGTCTCCTTCATAGCTATACGTTCCGGTGTAAAGGGAGCCGCGTACGATCTGGAGCGGATTGGTCTCATCGGTAGCCAGTTCGAGCGTATCCTGTAGTGTCCCGACGCTTCGCCGGAACTGGATACCCCCGTAGACGATCAGGGAGATGAGCACGACGAGGCCTACTGCCGCGCAGGTCATGATGGCGGTCCGTCGGCGTGCGTATTGCTTGTGAGCGTTTGTCGCCCTCGTTACGAGCCCCCGTTCCGAAAAGAGCTTGCTCACGAACAGGTCCCGCAGGAAGTAGGCGCGGTCGCGTCTCCACACGGGACCTTCCGGGAGTGATTCCACCGGGACCCCAAGGGCCGTCGCCAGGTCCTCGTCAAGGGCGGCCCCCTCCTGCATGGACGACGTGAAATAGATGCCTCGGAAGAAGAGCGGTCTGCACGACCACTGGCTGCCAACGCTGAAGATGAGGTCGAGATATCGTTTCAACCTGGGGCCAAGCTGCTCAAGGGCGTAGGGGAATGCGTATAGCGCGTCCGTTGCCGGCTTTTCCTCGTCTTCGGAATCGTCGCAAACGAGTTCGCCCAGCCGTGTGAGCCTTGTCCGGAAGAGACGTGTGTTGATCTCCTCCAGATGCTTATCCACGATACGGGGATCGTACGGCTGGTCGAGTTCGCCGGGATTCGACCAGCCGAGAATCTGATGCTGCAACTGCGGATCCACGATTTTGTCAAAGAACTCGCGGAAGCCGTTGATCAGATCGCTCTTGGTGACCACCACATAGACGGGAAAGCGGACGTCCAGCGTTCGCTGGATCATATCGAATTGCTGGGCGATCTGGGATGCTTTCCTCTCGATTTCTTCGGCGCTGTCGCGGATCAGACTGTCGGCCGGAATGACGAGCAGCACGCCGTTGACAGGGCAGTTCGGTCGGGACTTTCTCAGAAGACCCAGAAACTCCTTCCACTCGCGTGTGCCGCCGCTTTGGGCCTCCTCAAACATCAGCCTTCCGGCCGTATCGACAATCACTCCGTGGTCGGTAAACCACCAATTCATGTTGATGGTTCCGCCCACGCCCTGGTACCGGTCGTGCAGGCCCGGGGGGAATCCGACGTTGCAGTGCCGGATCGCCTCGGTCTTGCCGGATCCCGGTTCGCCAAGAATCAGGTACCACGGCAGACTGTAGAGGCTCTTGCCGGCCGCCCGAAACGTGGCGATGCCTTCCTCAAATCTCTTGCGAAGATCATCGATCCTGGCCAACTGTTCGGGATCGCTGATACTCTGCTGCCCCGCGCTTGTGCTTCTCAGGACCTGCTGCTCCATCGGCTTGGCCTGGCGCGCCCGGCGCCACTTCAGCAACCGGGCGTACAGCAACAGGAGCACACCCACGGCGGCCATGCCCACGATGATGGCGCCACCGATCCAAAGCGGCAGTTCCCTGGCCACGGCCCAGATTACGGTCAACAGCCCCCCTCCGGCCGCCAGGACCACTCCGATCCGCCACGGCCCAGATAGGTCTTTGAAACTCATAGGCTTTACCGCCATTTCAGCCTCATCTATTCTTTAGGAAACTTGATGTTCGCCTGCATCCGAGCGACAGAAGTATCACGGACCTGCATTTCGGCTCACGATCTGATCGAGACTTTCGGTTATGTCATGGGAAGCGGAATAGAAAAGCAGGAAGTATGCGATGAAGCACACAATCAGCAGGCCGACCAAAGCGATGCCGATGCCCACCAGTTTTGTCCCTGGGGGCTCGGTGAAGTCCCGGGTATCCGTGTGCTCATAGGCCTGGGGACAGATGCGTGTCCGGCCGTCCGCGTCGATGAATCGGGAAATACGGCCGGAAATTCGCCCCATCAACCGTCGGATCGCGTCGGGCTCGCCCGTGTACAGGCCCGTGAATCCCAACCCGAGGCAACTGTAGAAGACTACGAGCCGCTCGGTCGCGTCCTCGCCGCGGTCCGCCAGATCGGCTTCGAGCAATTCGAAGAATTTCTCATCACCGGCGAGTTCGTTGGAATCGTAGGCCAGCGGGACCCAGTCTGCTCGAAAGGCCAGCTTGCTCTCTCGGATCATGAAGTCCACGAAGAAGACGAGCGGCAGTCTGATCTTGTCGTATTGGCCTGCGAGGTCGGGCCGGGCCGAGGCCTGCTGCTTCATCTCCTCGAACAGTCGCTGAATATCCGCACGCACCTGTTCGAGGGGCAGCGTACAACCCTTGGCGGCGGACCGGTTCAATCGACAGATGTATTGGAAGAGTGGCTCACAAAGACTTAACAATTTCATCGTTCGGATCTCCCGTTCACGGCACGGGCATGTAGAGCGTCAAGCGGAAATCGCTCGATTCCGCATCCGGCCAGGTGGCGGCAACCGCCTTCTCCTGCACGGTTCGCTCCCACATGCGTTCGCTCTCATGCCGCATCAGTCGAAAATAACAGAGCCCGATCTCGGCCGGCAACTCCACAGGGGGGTACGGCTCATAGGCGAGCTTGATCCCGTAGACACGCTGGCGGGCCAGGCTGCGGGGCATGAGCTTGAACCTGTCCCGATCTTCGACGAGCGAGGCAAGCTGTTTCGGGTCTATCTTCGTCTTGATGGCGAGATAGTATTCATTCGGGCGGGACAGTGCCTCGTCATCCAGAACAGCACACATGCAACCCAATTCCTCCTCTCGCGCAAACGATACCTTCAGGAATTTGGCGGCGACCGTACCTTGCAGCAGCGTGCGAATCCTGCGAGCCAGTTCGTCAAATCCGGCGAATGGATCGTCGTGCTCGTAGGCCGGCACGTCGAAGAGGTCGCGATCGGGATGCAGGGCGGCCAGTTCCGCCAGAAGCTGCCTCAGATAGAGGTATATCTCAAACGGCGGGATTCCTCCCAGCACCCCGCCCAGGGAATCAAGTAGCGCGCTCCATCGATTCAACGTGCGCAGGCGAAGCAGTTGCTCGAACTGGATTCCCCGCAAGTGGTCAATGCTGAATCCGCCGCGTGTTGTCTGAAGCACCAGCTCACCGCGGCTGGCCAGGATCTGGCTCGTGAGATCGCGGATGAGGTCCCTCAGCTTGGGGGCGCCGCTCACGACCAGGCACGGCGGGACAAACGTGGGGTCCTGTCGTGGCAATCCGAGCTCCTCGCCTACCGCCTGAACCACTCTCAGCAGAGGCAGTGTCTCCAGATCGGAATGATCGTCGGATTCCAGCAGAAGTCTGGCATTGATTCGGCGCACCCGGATCATCTGGGGATTCTCGCCGGTATTCTCATCCGGGGATTCCACCTCAGCGATCCGATACAGCCGCTTGGTTCGCCAGTCGGCTTCATCTCCGCCTTCAATGACGTTCCGGCCGGTCGGCTGCCAGATGGGTACGCCAAGCCAAATCTTGAGTGAACCGCCGCCTGCCGCGAGTGCCTCCTTGATGTTGATGGATGGAAGCTCGGCATTGCCCGGCACGCAGACTTCGAGTCCGCTGGGCATGATCGCGTGCAGTTCATCGAAACGAATCCTGTGATTCTCCAGGTCCGCATCGGACAATCGCATCCGGAGGATTCCGTATGGGTGCGCCCACCGATAGCGCCGCTCGCCGGCGATCTTCTCCAGAATGTGTCTCTGCATGGACTGCAGGTGATGGGGCTGAAGAAAAAGACCCTCGTACCAGTGAATTTGTCCGTTTGCTGTCATAAGCTGTCCACTCTCTTAGCCCAACCGCTCCAACCCTCTCACGAAGGCCTCGGCATAATCGGCCATGGCCGACTCGATTTCCTTCTCCACGTATTCCGCCCCCAATTCTCCGGCAAGCTCACAGTATTTCCGCCAGCAGCGGACCTCTTTGCTGAGCAGCGTATCACGCAGGCGATTTTGTTCCATCTCCACCAGAGAGTGGATGGCGTCGGGCGAGACCTTGCGGGAATATCGTCTCGCGACTTCGTCCCCGGCTCTGCTTGCAGCAGTCATGATCGCGGTGGCGAACTGCAGAAGCAGCCGTAATTCCTTCACGAGTTCCTCGGTGTCACCACCATCTTTGCCCAGAAACCGACCGGCCGTCTTCTTGATCTGTTTGGGGGGGCGCAGAGTGGACCTGCCGGATATCTTGCTCCATACCGCCACAGTCAGTTGCTCGACCTTGAACACGAACTCAGCGAGCAGATTGGCGAGCTCGCCGAATCGCTCCTGGTCGATGGTGTCGGCGGGCACTTGGAGCGTCGCCCCGATGCCCGTGATGGATTGGGCCGGTGCGCCCGCGACTTGAGGCGATGGGGGTATGACCTCCCGCAGCCGATCGAGAACGGCCTCTTTTTGCTCGGTCGGAAGGGATGGGAGCTTGTTTGCGAGAGCCTCAACAAGGAGCATCGGCTCCATCGGCACAGGCGGCGGCGTTTCGGCCGGAGGGCAAACCGTGCCGGCATCCGCAGCCGTCTGAAGCTGCCAGATGGGAAACCGTTCCAGGAGGCCCTGCAAGAAGGCCTTGCGCTGGCCGTAAGGGATCTCCTCCAGAAGTTTCTCGAGCTCTTCGCAAAGGTACTCCTTCTGTTGCTGCTCGTCCTCGTCGGCAAAGTCCTTCTGTACGGCACGGAGCCGATGCGACGCCTCAATGATGCTCTGTTTCAATGTCTTGCTCATTTTCTCACTGGATTGTCAATACGTGCCGAGAACCGGCCGTTCCATCGGTTCAAGGCCGGGTTGAAGTCATGAAACCATTTTACGCGACCGCCTGCCCGAGCACAAGATCGTCCGCGTCTTGCTGTGGACATTGCGTATTGAGCCAGCACGTCCATCCGAGGTGGCCCTGCTTCCCAAGGCAGACGGCGGGGACCTCTCGTCTATCAAGGACCAGTTGCACCTCCCACCCGAACTCGTCTCCTACGTAGAACTGCACCCAAGCCGCCAGTCGCGCCAGACCCTGTCCTCCGGGCAGCAGCGCCCTGTACTGTTCCTGATTCATCGGCCCGATTCGAATTCTGAACTTCTGCTGACATTCCCAGAACCGCGCGCCGACGATCAGGCTGACTCCGAGGCCGGCATTGGAGCCGGAGCCTCCCAGTTTGGAGCGATCCCGCGGCGACAGATGGATCCATTGCCCAATGAATTCCTCGATGACCACCGGTAGGCCGAGATGATTCTCCAGGATCGCCTGCAGACCTTCGGCGGTCCTGGTCTGGCAGGACAAGCGGCCGGAATAGTAGAGCTTCAGTCCATCCGGCAGGACGTCTCTGTGCCGAAACGGGCGGCTCCCGACTCCCAGAAAGCTCCCCAGGTAATCGGCAAACCAGTCGTCGTCCCGGCGGTCGTGGCTCACCGTCTGCTGGCTGCGGGCCCACGCTCGATAGAACAGGGCGATCATCCTGTGGTTGAAGATGTCCAGGAAGGCGGCCAGCGTCTTATCCCCATGGTTGTGCAGCCGATCGTGTACGTACTCCGTGACAGCCAAAGGCATCGGGCCGTCAGGGCCGAGCAACCCCAGGAAATGAACCCACATATGCGGCGAGGCCTCGCCGGTGGTCTGGCGGTAGCTGTGTACGGCCGAAGGCGGGAAACCGAGAGTGACCTGCTGGTGAAACCGGACGGGGTCGTCGTGAGGCCGGTGCGATTCGCCGACGCGAGGAAGATCGGCGCGTCTACTTTCCAGCCAGCGTACCGCCTGGAAAAAATCGAACCTGTAGGGCCTGTCTTGGAGCGCCTGTATCACAGAAGTGATCGCAGGCCCGGTTGAGCCGGCCATCTCATTATCTCTCCACGTTCGACCGTTCGGACCACCGTTTCGGCGAAGGAATTGACGGAAACATACTTGGCGAAAAATCGTTCGAGCACGGCGCCGAGCAGGAACACACCGATCCCGGCGAAGGAAGCCTCCTCACACGTCACCGTCACTTCGATGCCCCGCGCGAAAGAGACCGCCCGCGGGATGCTCATGCGACGTATAATGGGGCGGCAACTTACCGATCGTATGCCCTCGATCTGCTTTTGACTGTGGATATCGCCGGAGGGACCGTAGAGCCGCAGAATATCGCGGAGGGCCGATGCGCCTTTGCCGTTCTGCTCGTCTGTAAGCGAGAGGTAGTTCAGTGACAGGTGGCTGATGGCTCGCCACGCGACGTCCCCCTCGATGTGGGATGGCTGGGGAGGCGTCGGGGTCCCGAGGCACCGAATGGCCTTGTAGGGCGCCGTCTTCTCCATGGTGAAATCCGTACCGCCCAACCCGGTCGGCATATGAAGAGGCAAGTCGCGATTCGTGCACAAAGCCTCCACCCCCAACTGTTTGATCTCTCCGCTGTACGGTGCCGTGGTCCCATCGACAAGAGACAGGTAGACTTCGCTGCCCGAATAGCTGCGCGACCGGGCCCCCCGGAGTTGCTCTCGCTGTGACGGATACCTCGGCGTCCGATGGGTCAGAAAATACGCCTGAGTCCGGCCGGGGCTTAGGTCTTTCGCGGAATAGAAGGGAAGAAACTCCTGCTGTTGGTTTGAACTCTCGCCATACCCCGTGACGCTCGTGATCCTGTAGACCTCAAAATCCTGCGGTTTCGTCCTGTCCGCAACGACGTGGAACTCGGAATTGCGCTCGGTCACCGGCACGCGGTCCAGCCGTTTGGGGAAGATGTTAACTGCCGGGGTACAGAACAGCTTGAGGTTGTCGGCGCTGACGGCATTTTCCAGCGCGGGCGTTGCCTGCCGGAACAGCACGATGATGTCGAGCGTGTCCTCGGTACAGCGCTGTATCGGCTCTCGAAGACCCGTCAATTCAAAGAACAGGAACCTCTGTGGGAACGCAAAATACTCGCGTAGAAGCCGATAACCATTGAAGGATCGGCAGTCGTATGGCAGCAGGCTTTGATCCTGGTCGAAGCCGATCGGCCGAATGCAGGAGGCATCCAGGGAATGCCGCCATCCTATTGGCTTGTTCGCAGGTTGGAGCACGATGCCGGTCGCGTTGGCAAACAACTGCTCGTAGATCCGAGTCGGCGTCTCGCCCGATGC